>JANOAD010000160.1:0-3529 GCA_031410955.1 Novosphingobium sp.
AAGGTCCAGGTCCGGCCCGACGGGCGCATCACCACGCCGCTGATCACCGACATGCCGGCGGTGGGCAAGACGCCGAAGATGCTCGCTGACGACATCACCCTGCAGCTTTCGCAGTATATCCAGGATCCGCTGGTTTCCGTCATCGTCAACAAATTTGCCGGAACTTTCAGCCAGCAGGTTCGGATCATCGGCGCGACGGGCAAGCCCGCGTCGCTGCCGTACCGCGCCAACATGACCGTGCTCGATGCGATGATCGCGGTTGGCGGCCTCAGCGAGTACGCTGCCGGAAACCGCGCCAAGCTTATCCGCTTCGACAAGGAAAGCGGCAAGCAGGCTGAATACGGCCTGCGGCTGGGCGACCTGCTCAAGCGCGGTGACAGCAAGGCCAATGTCATGCTGATGCCCGGCGACGTGATCATCATCCCCGAAAGCCAGTTCTGAGCAAGGCGGGCGGGGGCACACCATGACCAACATCTACGACGAGCTTCGTTCGGCTATCTATTCGGTCTGGCATCGCCGCTGGCTCGCGCTCGGCGTAGCCTGGGGCTTGTGCCTGCTGGGCTGGCTGGTCGTGGCGATGGTGCCCAACAGCTATGAAAGCAAGGCGCGCATCTACGTCCAGCTCGACGATGTACTGTCCGAGCAGATGGGCCTTGGCCATGCTGACGCCAAGAACACGATCGATCGGGTGCGCCAGACGCTGACCAGCGCGGTGAACCTTGAAAAGGTCATCCGCGCGACGCCGATCGGGGCTGGGATCAACTCGCCCAAGCAGATGGAAGGCGCGGTCCTATCGCTGGGCAAGAAGATCAAGGTCGAAAGCAGCGAAGCCAACCTGTTCGAAATCACCGCGAGCTACGGCGACGGCGGCAATTCCGATGCGGCCAACGCCAAGATCGCCCAAGCGGTTACCCAGAAGCTGATCGACCTTTTTCGCGAGGGAAACCTTTCGGGTAACCGCGGCGAGATGTCGACATCGCTGACCTTCCTCGACCAGCAAATTGGTCAGCGCGAAAGGGATCTCGCAGCAGTCGATCAAAAACGGCTTGCTTTCGAAGCGCAGAACCCGAGCCTTGCCGGTGGTGCCGCAGCCGGACTGCAGAAGCTTGAAGCCGCGCGCACCGAACTACGCGGGATCGATGCCGATCTCGCCGCGGCGCAGAGCTCATATGCAGCGATCAACGGCCAGATGGCCGGCACGCCGCGGACCATTGCCGGTGCCGCGCCGGTCGGCGGTGCGCGCGGCGCGTTCAACGATGCCCAGGCGGCGCTCAATTCGCTGCGTGCGCGCGGCCTCACCGAAAACCATCCCGACGTGATCGCCGCACGCAACCAGGTAAAGGCGCTGCAAGGCGCTGCCGCATCGGAAGGCGGCGGCGGGGTCGGTGTGCCCAACCCGGCCTATTCGTCGCTCGAATCGATCCGTGCCGAGCGTGCCGCCAATGTCCAGTCGCTGTCTGCCCGGCGCGCCTCGGCGCAGCAGGAAATTTCTCAGCTCACCGCGCAGCAGTTTTCGAACCCCGAAGCCGCTGCCGAATACCAGCGCATCACCCGCGATTACGACGTGATGAAGGAGCAGTACGACAAGCTCCTCCACGACCGTGAGGAACAGAAGATCCGCGGTTCGGTCAGCAGCCAGCAGAATGCGGTCAAGTTCCAGGTCATCGATCCGCCGACGACGCCGCGCTCGCCAGTTGCGCCCAACCGCCCGTTGCTGCTGTTCTTCGTGCTGTTCATGGGAATCGGCGCGGGCTGCGCTGCCGCTTTCGCAGTTGGGCAGCTGCGCTCGACCTTCGCCACCACCGGTCGGCTCGAAAAGGCGATGGGTTTGCCGGTGCTCGGCGCGATCAGCCAGGCGCTGACCGACACCGGCCGCGTGCTTCGCCGCCGCCGGATGAAGTATTTCTACGCCGCGAGCGGCGCGCTGGGCGGGCTGTTCGTTGTCCTGCTGACGATCGAATTCATCCAGCGCGGCATGGTGGCTTGAGGAAGATATGACCAAGCACAGCAAAATTCCTCTGCCCGAAGGCCAAGCGGAAGCACCCAAGAAGAGGGGCGCGACGCTGATCGAACGCGTGGTGCGCAATTACAATCTCGTCCAGCTGGCTTCGGCGCCGATCCCGGAAGACCTGGTTCCTCCGCCGAGCACGCGCCGCCGCTACCGCCGCGCCGACGAGGTGGTGGAAGAAGCCGTGGTAACGCCGGTGGTCGAGGCGCAGGCGGCCCCTGAAGTCGTGGTCGGCGAAGTGCTTGAACTGGCGCCGGCCAAGCCCGCGCAGGCCGTGGCAAAGCTGCCCGATCGGGTGGTGTTCAAAGGTGAACGGCACGCCGTCAATCGCCAGCATCTTCGCGATCAGGGCCTGATCGTGCCCGAAAGCACGGTCACCGCGGTGCTCGAAGAATTCCGCATTGTGAAGCGGCAGCTGCTGCTCAACGCCGACCAGCTGGCGCAGCAGGGCATGGGTCCGGCGGCGCAGCGGGTGCTGATCTGCTCCCCCCATCCGGGCGAGGGCAAGAGCTTCACCTCGGTCAACCTCGCGCTGGCGATCGCGGCCGAGAAGGAATGCGAAGTGCTGCTGGTCGATGCCGACTTCGCCAAGCCGTCGGTGCTCTCGATGCTCGGCCTGCCGGGTGGTCCGGGACTGATGGACGCGCTCGCCAATCCCGAGATCGACGCCGCGGACTGTGTCGTTGGTACCGATATTCCGGGGCTGTGGGTCTTGCCGGCGGGCAGCGCCACGACTTCGGACACCGAATACCTGACCAGCTCGCGCACCCGCACGGTGCTCGACCGACTGGTGCAAGGCGCGCCGCAGCGCTTTGTCATTTTCGATTCGCCGCCCGCGCTAGCTGCGTCGCCCGCCGCTGCGCTGGCCAAATATGTCGGGCAAGCCGTGGTCGTCGCGCGCTGCGACAAGACCGCGCAGAGCAGCCTTGAAGACGCCGTTTCGCTGCTTTCCGCATGCCCGAACATCCAACTCATTCTGAATGCCGTCCACTTCAGCCCAAGCGGTCGCCGCTTCGGCTCTTACTACGGATACGGAGGCTGATCATGAAGCCGCATTTTCTCTCATCGATGGCCGCCGCCGCACTTGCGGCTGCCTGTCCCTGGGCCGCTCACGCCCAGACCATGTCCTATGGTGATCTTGGCGGATCGGGTCCTGGCATGGCTGCCGATCCCGGTTCGGATGACGGCGATCAGAGCGCTGACGACAGCGACGGCGGCACCGTGCTCCCGGGCATCTCCAGCCACAGCGGCCGCCTCCGCGTAACCCCGTATATCGAGGCGCAGCAGGTGGTTACCGCCGAACTCTCACCCGGCAACGAAACACTGACCTATTCGACCGTTGCCGCGGGCGCCGAAGCCAATTTGAGCGGCCGCAACGCCCAGGCCGGCGTCGCGGTGCGTTATGAGCGCCGCTTCGGCTGGGGCAGCAACAAGATCAGCGACAGCGATGTCGTCAGCGGCGTGGCCCGTGCCAGCGTGGGCATCATACCGCGCACCTTGTTCATCGAAGGCGGCGCCATG
>JANOAD010000161.1:0-11152 GCA_031410955.1 Novosphingobium sp.
CGGCCAAGGCGGTCCGGGGGGCCCGAACGGTAGCTAGTTTTGGTTAGGTGCGCGATTTGCATCCGCAAATCGCTCGCAACACCAGCCCGGATGGGCTGTCCGCACCCACCAAAACTTGAAGCCACCGGGTTTGCCCATATATCCCGTGCATGACTGACCACAATTCCAGCCACGGCCTGATCCAGTGGCACGGCACCACCATCATCGGCGTCAAGCGCGGCGGGAAGACCGTCATCGCCGGCGACGGCCAGGTCTCGATGGGCAACACGGTGATGAAGCCCAACGCCAAGAAGGTCCGCCGGATCGGCGACGGCAGTGTCATCGCCGGGTTCGCTGGGGCCACCGCCGATGCCTTCACCCTGTTCGAACGGCTCGAGAAGAAGCTCGAGCAGCACCGCGGGCAGCTGATGCGCGCAGCGGTCGAACTGGCCAAGGACTGGCGCACCGACAAGTACCTGCGCAACCTCGAAGCGCTGATGATCGTCGCCGACAAGGACGTGCTGCTGATCCTCACCGGCAACGGCGACGTGCTTGAGCCCGAGGAAGGTATCGCCGCGATCGGCTCGGGCGGGAATTACGCGCTGTCCGCCGCCAAGGCCTTGGTCGAATACGAACAGGATCCGGAAAAGATCGCCCGCCGCGCGATGGCAGTGGCGGCCGAGGTCTGCGTCTTCACCAACGACCGCGTGACCGTCGAGACGGTCTAAGCGGCGGCAAAGAAGAAGGTCTGCACCAGCCGGCCGCTGGCCGCATCCTTACCGAATCCGCGCGCGGCGTTGTGGAACTGCCACGGGCTGAACAGCACCAGCCGGTTGAAGCGCATCGGCAGGGTCATGACCTTGTCCCAGCAGCCGCTCTTCAGCGTGTCGCGGTTGACCACTTCCTCGATCAGTACATTGATATCGGTATAGCCCGCCGCCAGCATGTCTTCCTGGCGTTCTGGCACTCGTTCGAGCCCGGTGCGCTTGTGGCGGAAAAAGTCGGTCCCGCCGCGGCAATGCTCGGGCAGGCTGAGGTAGAGGATGCCCGAATAGGTACAGGGATCGATATGCACGCCCGATCGCCCATGGTCGCCCGCCAGCGTCATCCGGCAGTGCCCATGCATCGTCCCGTCCTGCGCCTTGAGCGGGGTCCCGGCGAGCCGCGATACGGCTTCTTCGAGACCCGGGATCACCAGCGGCTGGGTCGATTGCAGGCCCGGATAGTTGCCTTGCTTGAACTTCGGATCGTAATCGAGCGCCAGCGCGCGCTGCCGCGCGACCATCGGTTCTGCTAGGAAGCCATCGACCACGATCAGCGAAGGAGGTGCCATGGCTTGAGGCTCTAGCGCGCGGTCGGCACAGCGGTCCAGTCTTGAACGCCGCCGCCTGCCCACCATCTATGCGGGGATGACCGATAACCTGACCCCCAAAGCCATTGTTGCCGCCCTCGACGAACACATCATCGGACAGCGAGACGCGAAGAAAGCCGTTGCGGTTGCCCTGCGCAATCGCTGGCGGCGGCAACGCCTCTCGCCCGAACTGCGCGACGAGGTGACGCCGAAGAATATCCTGATGATCGGGCCGACCGGGTGCGGCAAGACCGAGATCAGCCGCCGCCTGGCCAAGCTGGCCGAAGCGCCGTTCGTCAAGGTCGAGGCGACCAAGTTCACCGAGGTCGGCTACGTCGGCCGCGATGTCGAACAGATCGCGCGCGACCTGGTTGAGGAAGCGATCCGGCTCGAAAAAGACCGCCGCCGCGAGGCGGTGCGCGAGGCCGCCGAAAAGGGCGCGATGGACCGGCTCTTGAAGGCGCTGGTCGGCGACGGTGCCAGCGAAGCCACCCGCGAAAGCTTCCGCCAGCGCATTGTCGAACACGCGATGGACGATACCGAGATCGAGATCGAGGTTGAGGACACGCCCAGCGGCGGGTTCGAAATCCCGGGGATGGGCGGCAGCATGGGGATGATCAACCTCTCCGACATGATGAGCAAGGCGATGGGCAAGCAGGCGCTCAAGCGGCGCAAATTGAAGGTGCCCGATGCCTGGGCCAAGCTGGTCGACGAAGAAGCCGACAAACGCATGGATCAGGACGACGTCAACCGCGTCGCGCTCGCCAATGCGGAGACCAACGGCATCGTCTTCATCGACGAGATCGACAAGATCGCGGTCAGCGACGTGCGCGGCGGATCGGTCAGCCGCGAAGGCGTGCAGCGCGACTTGCTCCCGCTGATTGAGGGCACCACGGTCGCGACCAAATACGGCCCGATGAAGACCGACCACGTGCTGTTCATCGCCAGCGGCGCGTTCCATGTGGCCAAGCCTTCGGACATGCTGCCCGAACTGCAAGGTCGCCTGCCGATCCGGGTCGAACTGACTGCGCTGAGCGAAGACGATTTCGTCCGCATCCTCAGCGAAACCCGCGCCAACCTGGTGGAGCAGTATTCGGCCTTACTGGCGACCGAGAAACTCACCGTCGACTTCACCCCCGAGGCGATCCGCGCGGTCGCCCGCATTGCCTGCCAGGTCAACGAGGCGGTTGAGAACATCGGCGCGCGGCGCTTGCAGACGGTGATGGAAAAGCTGCTCGAGGAATTGAGCTTCGAAGCCGAAGACCGCCAGGGCGAGAAGGTGACGGTGGATGAGGCCTATGTGCAGGACCGGCTGGCCGGGTTGGCCAAGGATACCGATCTCAGCAAGTATATCCTCTAATTACCCCTACCCGGAGGGGAGGGGCGTGAGACTTGGCAGCTTGCTGCCTAGTCGCAGCGGAGTGGGGGCTCTCCCCAAGCGTTGAACCCCCACCCCAACCCCTCCCCGCCGGGGAGGGGCTTACTTTGCGGCTAGCTCTTGCTATCCAGTCCCCCTGCAACCCCCCGACGATAAGCCGATCTACCGCCTCCTCACCGGCAGAGACGACCGCGCCTTTTGTGAGCGCGTGTCCGAGGCGCTGGAGCAGGGCTGGCGGCTACACGGTTCGGCCAGCATCGCTTGGGACGAAGAGGGCGGCTACATGAAGTGCGCTCAGGCGGTGGTCTGGCATGAAGTGGATTTGGAGAAGATCGTGACGAGCTAGTTTGTACCGAAATCAAAGTTCGGAGTTTAGGAAGATTTTCAAGGGGGTGTAGATGAGCGCAGATGCTTTGGGATATTCGTTTGGGCTTCTCGCTATTACGCTGTTAGCGGCGACGTTCTTAGGGAACAAACTATTTGACACACTTTCGCCGTTCAATCGTGCATTGTTAAGTGTGTTTGTTGTGGTCATAGTTTTGGTTTTTATCAACATCTCAAAACTTGAAGAGAGGTTTTTAGAGCTGATGTCGGCGGCGGTCCTCGCTGTCTTGATTAGATGGCGCCTAAATGTTCGAAGCGACCGCACTAAGTCTTTGCAGGATAAGTTCGAGTAATGGCAATTACTCCGCAGCCTCCACCGCCTCTTCCACCTCGTTAGCCTGCCGGTTCCACATGTCGGCGTAGAGCCCGTCCCGGCGGAGTAGCTCGTTGTGGCTGCCACTCTCCGCCAGCAATCCGTTATCGAGCACGAAGATCCGATCGGCATCGGCAACGGTCGAAAGCCGGTGCGCGATGGAGAGCGAGGTGCGCCCCGTGCTGATATTGTGCAGCGTGGCAAGTATGTCCTGCTCGGTGCGCGTGTCGAGCGCGCTGGTGGCTTCGTCGAGCAGCAGGATCGGCGGGTTCTTGACCAGGGTGCGGGCGATCGCGACGCGCTGCTTCTCGCCGCCCGAAAGCTTCAACCCGCGCTCGCCCACTTCGGTATCGAAGCCCTGGGGAAGCCGCGTAATCAGGTCGGAGAGCGCTGCACCGCGTGCCGCGGCCTCGATGTCGGCCGGGCCCGCGCCGTCGCGGCCATAGGCGATGTTGTAGCCGATGGTGTCGTTGAACAGCACCGAATCCTGGGGGACGATGCCCACCGCGGCGCGCAGGCTTTCCTGTGTCACTTCGCGAATGTCTTGCCCGTCGATCAGGATGCGGCCGCTCCACGGGTCGTAGAAGCGGAACACCAGCCGCGCGATCGTGCTCTTGCCCGCGCCCGACGGGCCGACCACGGCGACCTGCGTTCCGGCGGGTACCTCGAAGCTCAATCCTTTGAGGATCGTGCGGTCAGGCTCGTAACCGAACACCACGTTGTCGAACACCAGCGTCGGGCGGCTGACCACCAGCGCCGGCGCACCGGGCGCATCCTGAACCTCGACCCGGGTATCGATCAGGTCGAACATCGAGGCCATGTCGATCAGCCCCTGGCGGATGGTGCGATAGACCATGCCGAGCATGTCGAGGGGGCGGAACAGCTGGGTCAGGTATCCCTGCACGAAGACCAGTTGCCCGGCCGAATAGCGCCCCTCGGCCCAACCCTTGACGGTGAAGGCCAGCGCCCCGGCCATCAGCAGGTTGGTGATCGCGGCCTGCGCGATGTTGAGCAGCGCCAGGCTGTTCTCGCTCTTCACCGCGGCATCGGCATAGGCACGGGTCGCGCGGGTATAGCGCTCGGCCTCGCGGCGCTCGGCAGCGAAGTACTTCACCGTTTCGTAGTTGAGCAGCGAATCCACCGCGCGCGACAAGGCATGCCCGTCGAGCCGGTTCATGTTCTCGCGTAGGTGCGTGCGCCATTCGGTGATCGCGCGGGTCGTCCAGATATAGGCGACCACCGCAATTGCGGTCGCCACCACCAGCGTCCAGCCGAACTTGACGTAGAAGATCGCCGCGGTCCCGGCGAGCAGGATCACCGTCGGGGCGATGTTGAACAGCAGGAAATAGAGCATCGTGTCGATGCTTTTGGTCCCGCGCTCGATCACCTTGATCACCTCACCGGTGCGCCGCGCGAGGTGAAAGCGCAGGCTCAGGCGGTGAAGCTGGACGAAGACGTTCTCGGCCAATTGCGCGGTGGCCTGCTGGCCAACCCGCTCGAACACCAGGTTGCGCAGGTTGTCGAACACCACCCCCGAAAGCCGCGCCGCGCTGTATGCCAGGACATAGAGCAGCGCGAAGGTCGAAACCCGAGGGGTGATGATGCCCATCGCGTCGACCGCCCAGCCGAGCAGCGCCGGCATAGTGAACTGCAAGGCCATCGACAGCGCGATGAACCCCAGCGCGATAACGATGCGAGCCTTCAGCCCCGGTTGGTCCTTCGGCCACAGGTAGGGAATGAACCGCCGCAGCGTGCCCCAGCCATCATGCCGCGCCCTTGGGCTGGTATCGTTCGCTGCTTCCGCCATTGGCCCCATGTAGGGCGGGGGCGAGCAAATGCAAAAGTTGGGTGCGGTTAGCCAGGTGCCCTCACAACCACTCGTCGCCCCGTGCTCGACACGGGGCTTGGCTGCCTTTGCTGCGTTCGCCTTGTTCCGCAGAGCCTGAGAAGAGAGCCAAGCCCCGGATCAAGTCCGGGGCGACGATCTTGATGGGTGTCGAGCAGTCACTGACCAAATAAGCTGTCGGTGATTTCGCAGCTAGTCTTGTCTACCCAGACCTCCAACCCTCCACCTAGAAATCTTTCATCAAAGAATGAAAATTTGAGGTTTTGGCCTTCGGTACCAACGATGACCTTCTCGTCGGACTTGTATCGTGCGCCGAGTTTCGATTTCGCGTGAGCCGTTGCGATTTGTTGCGCAACCTCCGCATTGCACAACCTTTTGGCTTGGCATGAGCAAAGCAAGAGCAGAAGTATGGCGCCGCTGGCGAACTTCATCCTTTTACCTCCCAAAATCAAACCGGGAATTACGGTGACGAATTACGGTGACAGGTGCAACATCCCCGAAATGGCCGGACTTTCCTACATCCCTGCAGTCTGCCACACTCGCACCGTTCCGCTCTTTGACCCTGTCGATCCCCACCCTTCTTGCAGGCTGCCGGCCTGTCGCTCGCTCAAACTTGTGCCTGAAATTTACTATCCACACATGACACGCACAAAGTTCGTGAAGTTCGGACCTCCCCGCACAGTGGCTCCGTGAGTATTCAGGCGTAACCTTTTGTAACCTTCGGTCCCCGCACGGCGGCTCCCGCCCCAAGGCAGCATCATTTATTTTTGCTCTTGGACCGTGTCCACCGTGTCCAGTCGTTCAGGAAACTTGCGCCTGAGCTTTCTGCATCAACCAAGCTGCCGTCAGCGATACGCCCCCTTGGGCAGGTCGAAATAGATCCGCCGGGTCGAGAAATCGATCGCGATGCGGTCGAGCGCGCGCATGTCGCGCATGCCGAGGAACAGCGCGGGCTTGGCGGCGAGGCCGAGCTTCTCGAACGGCGGGGCATCGGCATAGGCAATCACCACGTTGCCGAAATTCATGTCCTGGATCTTGAGCACGTTAGCATAGCCGAGATCGGCGGTGATCTCCTGGCCGGTCACGCTGCGCAGCACCATGGTGCCGCCGCCGTGTTTCTTGGCGAGTGCGGTCTGCAACGCGCGGTTGCCGATCGAATATTCGGCCCCGGTGTCGATCACCACGTTGACCTTGATCCCGTCGACCACCGCATCGGTCATGATCAGCTGACCCGAGCGGCGCCGCGCGGTGACCACGATTTCGTAGCCCTTGTTGCCGCCCAGCGCCTTGGCATCGTCAACCGCGATCAGGTTCTGGCGGAAATCGATCTGGACCCGCTGGCCCTGCAGGCAGTCGAGCCCGAGAATGCCTTGTGCGCCGATGTCGTCACCGGGCAGCAGCGGGGCGAGCAGGCTGTAGAAGCTGCGCTGGCCAAGGTCGATCTGGTCGATCATGACGGTATCGACTTCCTGGGTTCCGGCAACCCCGATCAGACGCGCCTTGTTGCTCGGCCGAAGCGATAGCTGGCTGGCGAGCGCGATGCTGAGCACGGTATTCTGGGCGCCGGTATCGATCAGGAAGCGGAACGGCCCCTTGTCGGCAATGCGCACCGGTACCGTCATGCGGTCATGCTGGTCGGTCTTGATCGCCAGGACATCGACGGTGGTAGCGGGCTGCGTCGCCTCTTGCCCGGCGAGCAGCGGGAAGGTTGCCGCGAGCGGGACCAGGGCAGCGATGAACGGGTGCATCGGCATGGGTGGTATCCTCTCCGCCGCCGACAATATCACGTTTCCCGAAATTCCAACCATGCGGCTTTGGCGCGGCGTTCGCACTCGGTTAACACGGCTTTGCTATGCGCATGATATGGACAGGCTGGCCGACCGTGCCTTGCGCAGGCTGCGCGAGATGCATTTCAACCATACGGTGCGCGCGGTGCTGGCCGCACCCCCAGCGCGCGCGGCGGATGACGGCGTGGTGATCTTCTCGATGATCGGCGCCCGGGTGCTGCTCCCTTATCTGGTCGCGGCGAAGTCGCTTCACGCCCGGCTCGGGCGCGGGCGCTTCGCGATCCTCGACGACGGGACGCTGACCGCCAGCGACAAGGCGCTGCTTTCGGTGCATCTGGATTCGCCCGAGATCCGCAGCATCGCGTCGGTGGATATCGGGAAGTGCCCGCGCGGCGGATGCTGGGAGCGGCTGCTCACCTTGCTCGAGCTGCGCCGCGACAATTATGTAATCCAGCTCGATTCCGACACGGTGACGCTGGGCCCGGTGGGAGAGATCGCCACGGCGATCGATGCGGCACGCGACTTCACCCTGCGCGGCGAGGCCAGTTCGGCATGGCTGCCGGTTTCCGCCTTTGGCGCCGACCATTTTGCGCTTCCTGCAGGCGCGCACGTCCAGATGCAGATCGAGGCGCGGATGGCTGAGGTCGCTGCGGCGGCGGGAGGGCTATCGCACTATGTTCGTGGCTGCGCCGGGTTCGCCGGGTTCGCCCCGGGCGGGTCGGGTCGCGAGCTGGCCGACCGGTTCAGCCAGGCGGCCTCGACGGCGCTCGGCGCGGAGGTCTGGGCGCAGTGGGGCAGCGAGCAGGTGATGTCGAACCTCTACATCGCCAACGAGGGCGAGCCGGTGCTGCTGCCGTATGACCGGTATCTCAACTTCTGGAACGAGCCGATCGGACACGAGGCGGCCTTCGTTCACTTCGTGGGGACCTATCGCTATCACGGCGGGGCCTATGCCGGATCGGCGCGGGCCGCGCTGGCCGCACTCGGCGCAGCCGAGCGCCGCGCCGCCTAGCGCTTCAGGACGAGGTCGGCGAGTTCGCGCAGGCGGTCGCGAGAGAAGGTCACCAT
Organism: Novosphingobium sp.; assembly: GCA_031410955.1. Taxonomy (GTDB): domain Bacteria; phylum Pseudomonadota; class Alphaproteobacteria; order Sphingomonadales; family Sphingomonadaceae; genus Novosphingobium. The sequence continues at coordinate 8,107 of JANOAD010000161.1, forward strand.
CCAGCCAAGGTAGATCGCACCGCCGGTGACCACTTCGAGGCTGAGCCGCGCCAGCGTCGGCATTGGCGGCAAGACCCGCTCGAGCATGGTAACGCCCAGCGCCATGGCCAGAGTGCCCAACACCGGCGGCAGCAGCGCGTCCCTTATGTCGCGCGCTTTCACCCCAATCAGCGGCATTATCCAGGCGGCGGAAACGATGGTGAGCAGCGGATAGGCGACCAGCCAGCTCGCCGCGATCCCCGGCGCGCCCCAGTGGACCCCGACCATGTAGCACAGCGGCATCAATACCGCGCCAAGCACCGCAGAGCGAGTGGTCACACGCGGGTGGCCGCAGGCGTTGGCGGCGGGGCCGAACAGGACGTGCAGCGTCATCCACGGCATGGCGAGGCACAGCAGCTGGACAATCGGTGCCGAGGCCATCCACTTGTCGCCGAGCATGACTCTGACCGCAGGGAAGGCCACTGCGGCAAGTCCGAGGCAGAACGGCAGGGCGATCGTCATGATCACTCGCACCGACTTGAGGAACCCTGCGGCGACTGCGCTCAGGTCATCCTGGATCTGGGCATAGGCCGAGAACGCCACCTCGTTGAGCGGCGGCACCACCTTGGTCACGAAGATCTGCGAGAGGAACAGCGCAGTGGTATAGAAGCCCAGCTCGTGCGGTGCGAAGGTGCGGCCCGCCACGATGATGTCCGACTGGGTCTGGAGGAACCAGAAGATCTGCCCGGCCATGATCGTCCCGCCATAACCGGCCAGCGCCCGCGCACTGCGGAAGTCGAAGCTTGGCCACATCCAAGCCTTGGCCACGGTGATTGTCCCCAGCGCGCGGCTGGCGAACATCACGAACGGGGCGGCGACGAGCGTCCACACCCCCAGCCCGGCGAGTGCGCATCCCAGCGCAGTCGCAGCGCTAAGCAACGCTGAGACCACGTTGACTTGCGCCTGCCGGCGAAAGTCCATCGCCCGGCTGAGCACGGCATAGCCCAGCGCCTGGAACGGATTGGTCAGGTAGATGAGCGCCTGCACCCGCAGCATGTCGGCGATGATTGGCTGGCGGTAATAGGCCGCGACCAGCGGGGCGAGCAGGATTTGCAGCACGGTCAATCCCACGTTGACCACGATCAGCAGCCCGAACAATTGTCGCAGCTGCTCCTTGCCGCCATCACGCTGAGCAATCGCCGCGTTGGCGAAGCCATAGCCGTTGAGCAGCCCGAACAGCACGAGGACGACACTGGTCATCGCGAACAGACCGTAATCGGTGGGGGAGAGGATGCGAATGACAAGGAAGGTCGAGGCCCAGGCGACCAGCTGGCTGAACACCTGCGTGCCCGAGCGCCAGATCACCGCGCTGCGCACCTGGCTGCGCAGATTGCCCTCGGCTTCGGGCGCAGTGGCCATGTCAGCGGCGCTCATCGCTGGCCTCCTGCCAAGACGGCGGCAAGCGAAGGGCGCTTGTCGCTCCGTGCGAGGCCTGCGCGGCGCCAGCCGAGCATTGGCCGGGCGAGCGCGGGCAGGACGCGCCATAGCGCGAAGGATAGTGCCCAGACCGGCCCTTGCACCCGGCTGCGCACGGCGCGCAGTTCGGTGAGGCCGCGATTCACTTCGCCGCCGGCAATGCGCAGCAGCGCATGCTCGAAATCAAGCGCGGCCTGGGTCTCCTCGATCATCTTCGCGATCGTCGGCTGCGCCGGGTGGTCGGATGCAAGCCGCTCCTGCGCGCGCAAGTAGACCTGCATGTTCCCCTGGAGGAGCCGTACCGGATCGTCGGTCGCCGAATGCGGCCGCACCCGGTATTCGCCAAGCACGCGATCGACGTAGTAAGCACAGCCGCCAAGTTCGAGCAGGCGGACCCACAGGTCGAGGTCTTCCGAATGGGTCATGCCTTCCTTGAAGCCGCCGACTGCATCGAAATCGGCGCGGCGGAAGGTGGTGCCGATATAGACGCTGAAGCTGCGGTCGAGGACATCGGTTAGTTTGCCGTGGATGCCATCGGTCTTGCCCTGACGGCGCGTGAAGCACAATCGCTCGCGCGGTAGCGCGCCGAACAGCAAGGCATTGCAGGTAGCGAGGCGAATGGCGGGATCGCCTGCAAGCAGGCCTGCCATGGTTGCGAGGTAGTCCGGCCGGAACCGATCGTCGCCATCGAGCAAGGCGATGAGCGGTGCGCGGGTGGCCGCGATGGCCGTGTTGCGTGCCGCGGATACCCCGCGATTGCCGGTAGCGATGAAACGGATGCGGGAATCGTCAAGGTAAGGAGCGACCGCGCTGGCGACGTCGTCGGGCGCGCCGTCATCGATCACCACGCATTCCCAGTCGGTCAGCGTCTGCGCGTGCAGAGAGGCGAGCGCCTCGCTCACCACGTGCGCAACGCCAAAGGCTGGCACGATCACGGCAACGCGCGGCAAAACGCGGGGATCGGGGGTGGAAGTGACCTTGGCCATGGGGCCGGATCTATAGCGAATGGGCGTTAAGCATCGCCTTACGCCCGCATTTTCCGCAAAAAGTTACCGAAATACGCAGCATAAGTGCTGCGAGAGGCGCTCAAAATGCCAGAGGAGGCGCAGATTTCTGCGGATTTTCCACGCATTGAAATAAAATTGCAAAAAGGCGTTGACCGACTCAGCGGGGCGGCTTAGAGGCCCATCCACCGGACGGGGTGCTGCGAAACATCGGCACTCAGAACGGTCGCCATATAACACGGACAACAGTCCCCCGGTATAACAATCGGGGTACCTTGGTTGTCCGCCTTGTTTTGTCGGTGGCTCTTTGACATTGTCGGTTTTAGATGAAGGGACATGTGGGCGACGGCGCCTGCTCCCGGGGCTTCAGGGCTCGGGGTGGCAGTTTAAAATAGTCGTTACCCGATAGTCACCGGAGAAGCTTCGGCTTCAAAGGATAATGGCTGACATGTCCTAACGTAACCATACGTTTAGACAAGTGCAGGGTAATTGACCCCTGAATTAATTTTACGTCAGATGGCAGGCTTCGGCCTGTGCTGTTGTGAGATTGGACACAAACTTGAGAGTTTGATCCTGGCTCAGAACGA
>JANOAD010000162.1:0-26627 GCA_031410955.1 Novosphingobium sp.
GTCTGCCCAATTCGCTGACCGGGCCGAACCTCAGCGCAACCAGGCCGGACTACAATCCGCAGGTCAAAGCCTATCATATCTACAATCTCTCGGCCTCGCAGCGGGTTGGCGACAGGTTCCAGCTGACGCTGGGCGTAAAAAACCTGTTCGACACCGATCCGCCGTTCGCGATCACCTATGACAGCAACACCGGTTCGGGGAGCAGCTGGGAATCGCGTATCGCCGATCCGCGCGGGCGCTCGGTCACCGTGCAGGCCGAGGTTAAGTTCTAGGGTCAGGACGTCGCGGCGCGTGTTGCGATGCCTAATGCAGGGTTAACCAGGTTTTTACCGGTAACGTGGCATTGGCGCATCCAACTGAATGGGTCGGGTGCGTTATGTCGGAGCCGCAATTCAAGGCGACAGGTGGCCGCAGGGCTGACCGTTATGCCTTTACTGCCGAGGTGCAGTTCCGCGCTGGAACGCGCCGCGCGGCGGTGCAAGTGCGCGATATCTCTACCCATGGCGCGCGTGTCTCTGGTGTCTTTATGGTCCGCGAGAACGATCACATCTACCTGAAGCTGCCGATTGTCGAGCCTATCCCGGCGCGGGTTGCCTGGGCCAATTCGTTCGAATTCGGCTGCGAGTTCGATCGTCCGCTGAGCGAAGCGGTGCTCGCAGCAATTACCACTGAAAAGCGCTGATTGGCCGCTTGAAGTAAGCGGACCTGCAGTCCATATCGCGCGCATGACCGCACTGCGCAGCGAAGAGCGCTCCTTGATTTCCCATGCCGAAGCGCCATCCTCAGGCCTTCTGGGGCCATTATGGGCGGCGCTCGCCCGGCGCGTTGCCGAACGGCTCGATCGCGGGCTCGCTGCGGGCACGCTGCGCGCGACCTTTCCCGATGGCAGCCGCCGCACGCTGGGTGGCCGCGCACCCGGCGTCACTGCGGAGGCCACGCTGCACAGCTGGCGCGGGCTGGTGCGGGTGGCGAGTGCCGGCTCGATCGGGCTCTACCAGGCGTGGGAACAGGGCGAGTGGAGCAGCGATGACCCGGTCGAGCTGTTCCGGCTGTTCGTCAGCAATGCGGCGGCGCTGGGCAATACCGTCAGGGCGCGAGGACCGTGGCGCTGGATGGCCCGCGCCGCGCATTGGCTCCACCGCAACACCCGCGCCGGTGCACGCCGGAACATCCACGCGCACTATGATCTGGGCAACGAGTTCTACCGCGCCTGGCTCGATCCGGCGATGGTCTATTCAAGCGCGCGTTTCGGTTTCGGCGCGAAGGACCTGGCCGCCGCGCAGCAAAACAAGCTGGCGACCATCGCAAAGCGGATCGAAGGCGCGAAATCGGTGCTCGAGATCGGCTGCGGCTGGGGCGCGCTTGCGGCGCGGCTGGCAGCGGACGGAGCGGCGGTCACCGCGCTCAGCCTGTCCGACGAGCAACTGGCCTATGCCCGCGCACGCCATCCGGGAATCGATTTCCGCAAGCAGGACTACCGCGACTGCTCCAGCCAGTTCGAAGGAATCGCCAGCGTCGAGATGGTCGAGGCGGTGGGACGCCAATACTGGGGCGACTTCTTCGATTGCATCGCGCGCAATCTGGTTCCCGGCGGACGTGCGGCGCTGCAGTATATCGCGATCCGCGACGACCTGTTCCCGGCCTATGCCGTCAGCGCCGATTTCATCCAGGCCTATGTGTTCCCCGGCGGCATGCTGGTCTGCGAGAGCGAATTCCGCTGCCTGGCGGCCGCGCGCGGGCTCGAATGGACCGATCAGACCGACTTCGCGCTCGATTACGCCGAAACGCTGCGGATCTGGCGGGAGAATTTCGACGCGGCTATTGCCGAGGGGCGGCTACCGGCGCAGTTCGACGCCAGGTTCCAGCGGCTCTGGCGGTTTTACCTGATGTATTGCGAAGGCGGCTTCCGCGGCGGCGGGATCACCGTGGCGCAGGTTACTTTGCGCAAATCGACCTGAAGATATCCACCCGGGCCCGGTCAGGAGCTGTGCCAAATGGGGGGTAGACGCAACATCCGCGCCCGGACCCGGGGGAACTGTTGTCCGGTCAGCAGACCGGGCGAAACGAAGCGTTGTTCAGCCAGCGGCTGAGGATGTTGTCGTGAACGATCGGGCTCAGCAGCTTGTCGAACGCGCAGCCGACCAGGCTGTTGTCCCACCAGATCACTTCGGACTGCAGCGATTCGATCCCCGGCAGCGTCAGCCAGCAGACCGAGCCGACCTGCAGCCGGTTGACCGCTGCACCGCAGAAACCCGAGAGCGAAAGATCGTGGATCACGGTCTGGAAGCCGCGCCCACCCGAAATACGCAAGGTGGCCGGGATCGCCACGCGGGTGCGCGGCGCGCTGCGGTCTTCCTGCGCGGCCGAGAAATAGGGATCCTTGGTCATCAACAGAAGTTCGCTCATGATTTCCGCCCCTTGTGAAATGCGCCGTGACGAATGCTTCAGCCTTTACGGGACATTTCCCGGCAGGCTTCGCAAAGTATCGCTGAGCGCGGTTTCAGGCAGATTATGAGGAAAGGTTAACAGTTGTTCGCGTTGGGCTGGCAAACTGTTCACCAAGCAGCGTCACGATGTGTTCGGCAACCGCCTCGGGCGCCTTGACCGAGGCCGGGTCTTCGCCCGGATAGGCCTTGGCGCGCATCGTGGTGCGGGTCGCACCCGGATCGACGATCGCAACGCGTACTTTGGAGGTGTTGCGAGCTTCCTCGGCATAGCTCGCGACCAGGTTTTCCGCCGCCGCCTTGCTCGCCGCATAGGCGCCCCAATAGGCCCGTGGGGAGGTCGCGACGCTGGTCGTCAGGTAGACGAAGCGCGGATCCTTGCTGGCGCGCAGCAGCGCATCGAACCGCGCAATCAGCGCCTGGGTGGCGAGCACGTTGATGGTCAGCGTCTTCGAAAACTGCGTCTGGTCGATATCGCGCACCGAAGTGAGTTCGGGCAGCACCGCGGCGCTGTGCACCAGCACGTCAAGCGCGCCCCAGCGTTCGGTCAGGGCATTGGCGAGCCGCGCGATCCCGTCGCCGTCGCCAAGGTCGACCGGGGCGATTGTGGCGCTGCCGCCCGCCGCGAAAATCGCCTCCTCGACCGTTTCGAGCCGCTTTGCATCACGCGCGGTCAAGACGACATGTGCGCCGGCCTTGGCAAGCGCTACCGCGGTGGCCGCGCCGATGCCTTTGCTGGCGCCGGTAACCAGCGCGATCTGTCCGGAAAGATCGGTCATAGTGCGGTGACGACCGGGAACGCGAGCTGGCCCTCGTCTGTCTGCCGCTCGCTCTGGTCGGTCAGCGTGGTCGGATAGTCGCCGCTGAAGCAGGCGTCGCAATGCTGCGGGCAGCCAGCGTTGCGGCTCTTTTCGCCGACCGCGCGGTACAGCCCGTCGATCGAGACGAAGGCGAGGCTGTCGGCGACGATGAACTTGGTCATCGCCTGGATATCCATGCGCGCGGCGAGCAGCTTGCTGCGCTCAGGCGTATCGACCCCATAAAAACACGAATGCTCGGTCGGCGGGCTGGCCACGCGCATGTGCACCTCGGCCGCGCCGGCATCGCGCATCATCTGCACGATCTTCATCGAGGTGGTGCCGCGCACGATCGAATCGTCGATCAGCACGATTTTCTTGCCCGCGACCAGCGCGCGGTTGGCGTTGTGCTTGCGCTTGACGTCGGCATGGCGGGCGCCGTCGCTCGGCTGGATGAAAGTCCGCCCGACGTAGTGCGAGCGGATGATGCCGAGTTCGAACGGAATGCCCGATTGCTGGGCATAACCGATCGCCGCAGGCACGCCGCTGTCGGGCACCGGGATCACCAGATCGGCATCGGCGGGGGCTTCCTTGGCCAGCTCCATCCCGATGCGCTTGCGCACTTCGTAAACCGACTGGCCGCCCATTACCGAATCCGGCCGGCTGAAATAGACATGTTCGAAGATGCACGGGCGCGGAGGGACCTTGCCGAACGGGCGGTGGCTGCTCATTCGGCCGTCCTGGCGTACTTCGACGATCTCGCCCGGTTCGATCTCGCGGACAAACTCGGCGCCGACCACGTCGAGCGCGACGGTTTCGCTGGCAAAGACGGTCGCGTCGCCGATCTTGCCCATCACCAGCGGACGGATGCCGAGCGGATCGCGGCAGGCGATCATCCGCTTGGGGGTCATGCAGATCAGCGAATAGGCGCCCTCGACCATCCGCAGCGCATCGACGAAGCGGTCGAGCAGGGTGGGATAGCGGCTGGTCGCGACCAGGTGGATGATCACCTCGGTGTCCGAGCTCGACTGGAAGATCGCGCCCTTGTTCACCAGCTCGTGCTTCAGGTGCATCGCGTTAGAGATGTTGCCGTTGTGCGCGATCGAGAAGGCGCCGCGTGCCAGATCGGCGTGGAGCGGCTGGACGTTGCGCAGGCCCTGACCGCCGGTGGTCGAGTAGCGCACATGGCCCGAAGCCATCGCGCCGGGCAGTTCGGTCAGGATCGTCGCGTCGGAAAATACCTGCGCCACATGGCCCAGACCGCGCCGCGCGAAGAAATCGTGCCCGTCATAGCTGACAATGCCGACTGCTTCCTGCCCGCGATGCTGGAGGGCATGGAGCCCGAGCGCGGTCATCGCTGAAGCGCCGGGCGCGCCGATCACCCCGAAAATGCCGCACTCTTCGCGGAGCTTGTCGCCATCGGCGTCGAGGAATGGATGGGTTAGGTTCATGCAAGAATCGCCCGAAGCTGGCATAGCCCTGTCGCAGCGGCCTTTGGCCGCGATTGCGTAGCAAAGCAAGGGCGCGCGCTGCTGCATTCAACAGGTGGCGGGTTCTGACCGCAACGAATTCGTGGAGCGGCCGGGAACGATTTCGTGATAATGCCCAACTGAGCGAAGGGTGAGGGTGGCCTTGCCAGTCAAGGCCGCCCCGCCTAGACCGCGCGCACCTTCTTCCTCCACGTGCGCAGGATACCAGTTTGATCCTCTCCCCTTTCGAATGGACGATTGCCAAACGCTACATGCTGCCCGGCCGGGGTGAGGCGTTCATTGCCCTCGTCGCCGGCATCAGTCTGGCCGCGGTGATGCTTGGCGTCGCCGCGCTGGTCATCGTGATGAGCGTGATGAACGGCTTCCGCGCCGAACTGTTCGACAAGATCGTCGGGCTCAACGGCCACGCCATCGTTCAGGCTTATGGCGGGCGGCTGGAAAACTGGCGCGACGTGCTGAAGGATGTGCAGGCCACCCCCGGCGTGGTCCACGCCTCGCCGCTGATCGAACAGCCGCTTCTGGCCAGCTTCAACGGCCGGGTCGAGGCGATTTTCGTCCGCGGCAACACGGCCGAGGATATCGCCAAGATCAATGACAAGGTGGTCCAGGGGACTTTGAAACCGCTGCAGCCCGATGCCAGCGAAGTGGCGCTGGGCTCGCAGCTGGCGGAAAACTTGGGCGTCCAGGTCGGCGATTCGATCAGCATCATCAACCCGCAGGGACGCTCCACTCCGTTCGGCACGGTCCCGCGTGAGATAGCCTACCGGGTAGCGGCAATCTTTGAGATCGGGGTCTACGATTATGACCAGCGCTTCGTGGTCATGCCGATGCAGGACGCGCAGACCTTGCTGCTGACCGGCGATGCGGTGCAGATGATCGAGGTCCAGGTCGACGATCCCGACCGCGCTTCGGAAATTCTGGAATCGGTGCGCAAGAAGTACGAAGGCCAGGCGGTGGTAAACGACTGGAAGTCGATCAACGCCAGCTTGTTCGAAGCCCTCGCGGTGGAACGCGTGGCGATGTTCGTGGTCCTGTCGATCATCGTGCTGGTCGCGGTGTTCAACATCCTCTCCTCGCTGATCATGCTGGTCCGCGCCAAGACCCGCGATATCGCGATCCTGCGCACGATGGGCGCAACGCGGCGCTCGATTCTCAAGGTGTTCGTGCTGCTCGGGTTCGTGATCGGGGCGATCGGGACGCTGGCCGGGCTGGGACTGGGCTTCATGTTCCTGTTCTTCCGTCAGGGGGTGGTGCGGTTCATCGAATTGGTCACGGGTCAGAACCTGTGGGATCCTTCGATCCGTTTCCTCACCGAGCTGCCCAGCCGCAGCGATCCGGTGGAGATCACCGTGATCAGCCTGATGGCGCTGCTGTTCAGCTTCCTCGCGACGCTGTACCCGGCGTTCAAGGCGGCGAGCACCGATCCGGTGCAGGTGCTGCGCTATGAGTGATCCGGTCATCAAACTGACCGGCTTGACCCGGAGCTTCGAACAAGGCGGGGTGCGGATCGATGTGCTGCGCGGGGTCGACTTGACCGTGCAGCCGGGCGAAGTTGTTGCGTTGCTCGGCCCATCGGGTTCGGGCAAGTCGACCTTGCTGCAGGCGGTCGGCCTGCTCGAAGGCGGGTTCGGCGGCAGGATCGAGATCACCGGGACCGATGCCACTGGGCTGAGCAGCGACGAGCGCACCGCGCTGCGCCGTGACCGGATCGGGTTCGTTTATCAGTTTCACCACCTGCTGCCCGATTTCAACGCTGCGGAGAACGTCGTCCTGCCCCAGCTGGTCGCGGGAACCGGGCGCGGTGCGGCCAAGGCGCGCGCCGAGGAATTGCTTTCTGCGCTGGGCCTCGCCGAGCGGCTCGATCACCGCCCCAACCAGCTTTCGGGCGGCGAACAGCAGCGTGTCGCGGTGGCCCGCGCGCTGGCCAACAAACCCGCGCTGGTGCTGGCTGACGAACCCACCGGCAATCTCGACGAGGCGACCGCCGACAAAGTGCTCGCGCAGTTCCTCGAACTGGTCCGGGGGACAGGCAGTGCCACACTGGTCGCCACCCACAACGAACGCCTCGCCGCGCGGATGGACCGCGTGGTGCGTTTGCACGATGGCAAGCTCGACTAGGACCGGCTTGATAGCCCCTCGGCTGCGTGCAATGATCAGCCGAAACAAGAGGTGTAAGCAATGCAAGCGATCGACTGGAACGCACCCGCGACGCTGACCGAGCGCGACGACGGTGGTTCCGATCTCCACTACCATTTCCGCAAGCTGCGCGAGGGCCCGCTGGGCGAGCTGGTGCGCGAAGTCGCCGCGATGCCCGCCGCAGACCGCGCGCGGCTAGTGCTCGAAATGCCCGGAGGCAGGACATTGAACGTCGGCGAGATCATCGCGCTGGCACAGCGTGAGGACCTGCCATGACCAAGACCATTGCCGATTTCACCGCGACCAAACCCGGCGGCAAGGAAGAGAAGCTGGCCGACAAGCTGGGCAAGGTGGTGCTGGTGGTCAACACCGCGAGCAAGTGCGGCTTCACCCCGCAGTACGACGGGCTTGAGGCGCTGTACAAGAAGTACCAGGGCCAGGGCTTCGAGATCATGGCCTTCCCGTGCAACCAGTTCGGCGGGCAGGAACCGGGCAGCGCCGACGAGATCGCCGAGTTCTGCAAGGTCAACTTCGGCTTGAGCTTCCCGCTGATGGCCAAGGTCGAAGTCAACGGCGCGGGCGAAACGCCGCTCTACAGCTGGCTCAAGAGCGAAGCCCCCGGACTGATGGGCAGCAAGTCGATCAAGTGGAACTTCACCAAATTCCTGATCGGCCGCGACGGCAAGGTGGTGCGCCGCTACGCCCCGACCGACAAGCCCGAGTCGCTGGCGAAAGATATCGAGAAGCTGCTCTAGCGCGGGTTCACCCCCATCCAACCGCGCCTAGTCTCGCTGCGCTCGCCAAGGCTTGGTAACCTTCCCCCATCAAGGGGGAAGGGGCCAACGTTCCGAGCCTTCCCCCTTGATGGGGGAAGGATACCGTAGCTTGCGATTTCAATCGCTAGCGCAGGTTGGATGGGGGTGATTGTACGTTACTTCGCCAGCGAGGCCAGCTTGCCCTGATCGATCGCCGCAACCGCCGACTTGAGCTGGTCAATGCTTTCAGCCTGCCCTTCGGCAGTGATCATGAAGCGGTTCGCGACTTGTTGGGTGAAGCTGCCGTGGTGGTTCTTGTTGCTCCACTCTTCGACCTGCATCTGGCCATCCACGGTAGTAGCGCGTTCATAACCGTCCGCGTCTTCGCGGCTGTGCGTCATACCCATCGCCCCGCCGATCCCGGCCAGCGCGCCAAGGCCGCTTGAATCGACCAGCTTCAGCCGGAAAGACTTGTCGCCGAGGGTGTAGGTCGCCTCGGCCTCGGTCCCCATCTGTCCCATCGCATTGGCTTCCATCGCGGTACGGGTGAAGCCATTGAGGCTGGTCGGGAACAGCGTCTGCAGCTGCGCCCCGTCGATCGGTTTGACCTCGCCGCTGGTGGCGGCCTGCATCTGCTTCGATGCGGCTTCCATCTTGCTGGTATCGATTTTACCGACGCCGGGAATGTTGACTTCCACCGAATCGTTCGACGCAGAGGACATCATGCCAGCTGCGCCCATGCCAAGCATTCCGGTGCCCAACAGGGTAACCGAACTGGCGACCCACATCAGCACGATCGCCGCAACCGTTGTCACTGCGGTATAGCCGACTGCTTTGTCCTGGGGCACTTTCATTAGCGGCGTGCAGCCTTGGTAGAACAAGTAAAGGCCATAGAGACTGGCAAGGACACCCAGCATCCCCAGCATAGGGATGATACCCAAAATGCCCGCCACCCATCCGGGCGTCAAAGAATAGACCACCAGTTTAAAGGCCGATGCGCGATCCGGCGTGCCGCCAAACTTGTCTGCCAGAAAATCGGCAATCAGGCCGATCACAACCACTGAGACGACCGCCATGACCAGGCTGAAGATCGCGGTCGTAAGCCCGAACATCAGGCTGGGGCGATAGGATACGCCAAATGCGCCATAACCGAACACTTGTCCGCCGATGAAGGTTGCCAGCGGACCCAGTACAATCAGCGGCAGGGCATAGCGGGTGACGATATCGCCCGGCGATGTTTGTTCCGCCGCGATGACCGGCCACGTTTCGGTCGGTTTCATGATGATCGATTTGGCGCGCTGAACCAGCCCGCCGCCAGCCGTATAAGGATTATCCATGCTCGGTTGCCTCCTAGAAATGGGTACTGCGCGACCGACCCTGATTTACGGACAGCATGGAACCATAGATTGGGGATTTTGGCCAGCTTCGTTGCTTTGAGATGCGGCGAGCGGTGGAAAACATCGCATTTCGGCTTTTGCGAATCTCGGCGCGACTGCCTACCGTGCTGCCATGTCCCACACCAGCTTCGTTCCCTTGCGCGTCTTGTCCAGCTACTCGCTCCTCGAAGGCGCGATCGAGCCAAAGGCGGCGGTCAAGCTGGCGAAAGAGCGCGGCTTTCCGGCAATCGCGATTGCCGACCGTAACGGGCTGTACGCTGCGATGGCCTTTGCCGGGGCGGCGCGCGATGCCGGGATCCAGCCGATCATCGGGGTTACGCTGGGGGTGCGGCGCAGCATTGACGGGCCGATCGACTGGCTGGCGCTTTATGCGCAGAACGATGCCGGGTGGCTGAACCTGTGTGATCTGGTCTCGAAGGCGCACCTCGATCGCCCGCTCGAACTTGAGCCGCACGTGACGCTGACTGACCTTGAAGGCCGCAGCGACGGCCTGATTGCGCTTACCGCTGCGGGCGAAGGCGCGCTGGTCCGCCTGCTGGCCGAGGGCCGCGGCGAGGCTGCCGCCGAATATTGCGAAACGCTTGAAGGCCTGTTTCGCGGTCGCCTCTACATCGAGATCGCGCGGCGCGGTGAGCCGGCGGAGGATGCGGCCGAAGATGCGCTGATCGATCTTGCATATGCGCGAAACCTGCCGCTGGTCGCGACCAACCCGGCCTGTTACGGCGATCCGCAGTTCCACGCGGCGCATGATGCCATGCTGTGTATCGCCAATTCGACTCACCTCGATGCCGCTGATCGTCCGCGGTCGAGCGCGCAGGCCTGGGTCAAGAGCGCGCCGATGATGCAGGAGCTGTTCGCCGACCTGCCTGAGGCGCTGGCCAACACCCTCGTGATCGCCCAGCGCTGCGCTTACGCCCCGCCCAAACGTGCCGCATTGCTGCCCAGCCTGGCCAAGGGCGGCGCGGGTGAAGACCAGATGCTGATCGCCGACGCCCGCGCTGGCCTCGAAGCGCGGCTCGCCCCCTATGGCGAAATGACCGAGGAAGAGCGCCAGGTCTATTTCGACCGGCTCGATTTCGAAGCTAATGTCATCAACACCATGGGCTTTGCCGGTTACTTCCTGATCGTGGCTGACTTCATCAAGTGGGCGAAAGATAACGACATTCCGGTCGGACCGGGGCGCGGTTCGGGTGCCGGCAGCGTGGTCGCCTGGGCGCTGACGATCACCGATCTCGATCCGCTGCGGCTCGGGCTGCTGTTCGAGCGCTTCCTCAACCCCGAACGCGTCTCGATGCCGGACTTCGATATCGACTTCTGCGAAACCCGCCGCGGTGAAGTGATCCGCTATGTCCAGGCCAAGTACGGCGAGGATCACGTCGCGCAAATCATCACCTTCGGCAAGCTGAAGGCCCGCGCGGTGCTGCGCGATACCGGGCGAATCCTGCAGATGAGCTATGGCCAGGTCGACCGGCTGTGCAAGCTGATCCCCAATCATCCAACCGATCCGTGGACCCTGCCGCGTGCGCTCAATGGCGTCGCCGAGCTGAAGCGCGAATACGATACCGATGACGAGGTGCGGCGGCTGATCGACCTCGCGGTCCAGCTCGAAGGCTTGCCCCGCAACAGTTCAACCCACGCCGCCGGGGTGGTGATCGGCGACCGTCCGCTCGCGCAATTGGTTCCACTCTACCGCGATCCGCGCTCGGACATGCCGGTGACCCAGTTCGACATGAAATATGTCGAGGACACCGGCCTGATCAAGTTCGACTTTCTCGGGCTGAAAACGCTGTCGGTGCTCAAGAAGGCGGTGCAGCTTCTTCAGAAGCGCGAGATCGAGATCGATCTGTCACTGCTGCCGTGGGATGACGAGCAGGTTTACCGGTTGCTGCAGGCAGGCGACACGGTCGGCGTGTTCCAGCTCGAATCCGAAGGTATGCGCCGCGCACTGGCTGCGGTGAAGCCGAGCAATTTTAACGATATCATCGCGATCGGTGCGCTTTATCGGCCGGGTCCGATGGACAACATTCCGCTGTTCGGACGGCGCAAGAATGGCGCCGAGGAAATCGTCTATCCGCATCCCAAGCTTGAGCAGATCCTGGCTGAGACTTATGGGATCTTCGTCTATCAGGAACAGGTGATGCAGGCCGCGCAGATCCTGGCTGGTTATTCGCTGGGCGATGCCGACCTGCTGCGCCGCGCGATGGGCAAGAAGGACCAGAAGGAAATGGACGCGCAGCGCGCGCGGTTCATTGCCGGGGCCAAGCTCGCATCGGGGATTGAACCGGGCAAGGCGGGCGAGCTGTTCGATTTGATCGACAAGTTTGCCGGCTACGGCTTCAACAAGAGCCACGCCGCAGCCTATGCTTTGCTGTCGTACCAGACCGCCTGGCTCAAGACGCATTACCCGCACGAATTCTACGCCGCCTCGATGTGCTTCGACATGCACCAATCGGAAAAGCTGGCGATTTTCGTCGACGACATGCGGCGACGCGGGGTGACCTTGGCCGGGCCCGACATCAATCGCAGCGAGGCCGAATTCACCGTCGAGCGCAACGATGACGGGTACCAGGTCCGCTATGCACTCGCGGGCATCCGCAACGTCGGCGAAAAGGCGATGGACGCGCTGCATGCCGAGCGCGAGGCGAGCGGCTGGTTCGAAAGCCTTGAAGATCTGTTCCGCCGCGTGCCCGCGGGTTCGATGAACCGCCGCCAGCTCGAAGGGCTGGCCGGGGCCGGGGCCTTCGACGTGATCGAGCCGAACCGCGCGAAAGTCATGGCCAATGCCGACATGTTGATCGCGGTGGCGGACGAGGCTGCGCGCAGCCGTTCTAGTGGGCAGGCCGGGCTGTTCGGCGGCGAGGATCATGCCGCGCCGACGCTCCGGCTGGTCGATGCCGAGCCCTGGTCCAAGGCCGAGCAGATGGCCAAGGAGCGCGAAAACTTCGGGTTCTATTTCGCCGCACATCCGTGCGAACAGTGGCGCGCGGTCGCCTCGGCCAATGGCGCACGGACTTTCGCCAGCCTGATGGAAAGCGGTGCCCCGGCGGGCGGCCGGGCACAGGCGATGATGGCGGCGATGGTCGAGAGCGTGAACCGCGGCAAGACCCGGCGCGGGGCCGATTTCATTCGCGCCGACTTTTCCGACAGCTCGGGCCAGTTCAGCGCTGCCTGCTTCGAGGAATCGCTGGTCGAGCCGATGCTGCAATGGGCCAAGGACGGAACCTGCCTGCTGCTTACGGTCGAACTCGATTCGCCCAGCCCCGACGAACCGCCGCGCGTCACGGTGCGCAGCGCGCGCCCGCTTGACGAGGTCAAGAGCGCAGCGAGCATGGTGCTCAAGCTCGATGTGCATCGGCCCGAGGCGTTTGCCGATCTTGCCCTGCTGCTGGTGGGCGGGGCGGACGGGCGCGGCGAGGTGGTGGCGCGGCTGCACACCGGCGGGGGCGAAGAGCAGCTGGTGCGGCTGGGGCGCGATTTCCAGCTCGATGGCGAGCTTGCGGAAAGCTTGGCAAACGTCCCGGGGGTTGCCAATGTACAGCTAAGTGCGCGGCGCGGCGGAGCCAATCTCCGGCTGGTCGCCTGACATAAGCGACGAGCGGGAGAGCCGAATGCTGGGAGCCATGCAGGACTGGGACCTTCGGGTGACCCGGATTATCGACCACGCCGCGCGCGAACACGCCGCGCGCGAGATCGTCACCCGCTGGGCCGACGGCAGCGAGACCCGGACCAGCTGGGCCGGGGTGCGGCACGATGCGCTGAGGATGACCCAGGCACTGCGCAAGCTGGGGGTCAAGCCGGGCGAGCGCATCGCGACCTTGGCGATGAACCATTCGCGCCACCTCGTGAGCTGGTACGGCGCGGTTGGCGTCGGCGGCGTGCTGCACACGATCAATCCGCGCCTGTTCGACGACCAGCTCGAATACATCGCCAATCATGCCGAAGATCAGGTGCTGCTCTACGATGCGGCGTTCCAGCCGATCATCGACCGGATGAAGCCGCGCTGGACCACGATCCGGCACTACATCTGTTTCGACGCAGGCGAGTCCGGGTCAGAATTCGAAGCGTGGATCGGCGGCGAGGACGGCGAGACCGAATGGCATCAGGGCGACGAACGCGATCCGTGCATGCTGTGCTACACCAGCGGTACCACCGGCAATCCCAAGGGCGTGCTTTACGAGCACCGCTCGACCATGCTTCACGCGATCACCGGGCTGCAGCCGGCAATCTTCGATTTCGATGCGCGCTCGATCATGCTGCCGGTGGTGCCGATGTTCCATGCCGCGAGCTGGGGGCTGCCGTGGAGCGGCGCGGCGGCGGGGATCAAGTTCGTGTTCAGCGCGGTCAACGATCCCAAGGTGCTGTGCGACCTGATGAACCGCGAGAAGGTCACCCATTCGGCCGGGGTGCCGACGGTATGGCTGGCGACGTTCCAGCACATGGACGCGACCGGCACCACGCTGCCCACGCTGCGCCATGCGATCATCGGCGGCTCGGCCGCGCCGCGTTTCATGCTTGAGCGATTGATGAAGGCCGGGGTCAATGTCGCCCACGCCTGGGGCATGACCGAAACCAGCCCGATTGGCACCACCGGTGCCAAGACCTGGAACTGGGACGAGCTGACATTCGAGCAGCAGCTCGATATCAAGCAGATGCAGGGCCGCGTGCCGTTCGGGGTCGAGCTGCGCATTGTTGACCTTGACGATCCGACGAAGGTCCTGCCGCGCGACGGCAAGATTTCGGGCGCATTGCAGGTGCGCGGGCCGTGGGTAATCAAACGCTATTTCAAGGCCGAGGCGGAGGCGACCGAAAGCGATCAGTGGTTCGACACCGGCGATGTCGCGATTCTGCACCCCGATGGCACCTTGCAGCTGACCGACCGGACCAAGGACGTGATCAAGTCAGGCGGCGAATGGATCAGTTCGGTCGAGCTCGAAAACGCAGCGATGAGCCACCCCGCGGTGGCCGAGGCCGCGGCAATCGGGATCTATCACCCCAAGTGGGACGAGCGCCCGATCCTGGTGGTGGTCAAGAAGGCCGACTGCGAAGTGTGCGCGGACGATATCAAAGCCCACCTCGCCGCGTCGGTCGCCAAATGGTGGCTGCCCGACGCGGTCGAGTTCGTCGATGAAATCCCGCATGGCGGGACGGGCAAAGTCAGCAAGAAGGACTTGCGGGAGCAGTTCCGCGACTACAAGCTGCCCGATTAGCGCCAAATTTCTCCTCCCCGGCGGGGAGGGCTAAGCGGGATTAGTTCTTCTTGAGGTTGCTCGCGGCATCTTGCGCGGCGTTGCCCACGTCCTTGGCCGCGCTGCCGACGTCCTGCGCGGCCCCGGCGATGGCACTGTCCTTGCGGGCCGAGCTGTTCGACTGCATCGCGAAATAATAGATTCCAAAGCCGATCAGGACGACCGCGATCAGTCCAAGCAGCCAGCCAGCGCCGCCGCTGCTGCTGCCGCCCGAAACCGTGGTGTGCTGGACGCTGCCGTCGGGCGAGGTCGTAGTGGTGATGTGTTCATCAGACATGGCAATTCCTCCTGTATGGCAGGCGAAACGAGCGGGGCAGGGCATGGTTCCCGCTTGCCAGTCGGCGGCGCTCCCGCCAGATTGGCGTCAGAGGGGAATGTTGATGACCGCCTATGTCGATCCGGACCGCGAAAACTGGCAGCGCTTCAAGGACCTGCCGCGCGATCGGCCGATCCACATGCTCAACCTGATCAAGTTCCGCGATCTCGCCGAATATCCCGAAGGCCATGCCAATCACGGCAAGGGCCTGACCGGGAAAGAAGCCTATGCGATCTACAAAGAGGGCTTCCAGCGCGTGGTCGCGAATGACGGCGCCGCGATGGTCTGGGAGGCCCCGTTCGAATGCGTCGTCATTGGCCCCGAAGGCGAGTGGGACGAGATTTTCGTGATGGGTTACCCCGACAGCGTCACCTTCATGAAGATGGTCCGCAACGAGGAATACATCCGCGACGTGGTGCCGCACCGGACGGCAGCGGTGGCGGATAGCCGGCTCATCCGGTTTGGGGGTTAGTTTTCCTTCACCGGTTTCGGGATATCTTCCGCATCGTCAATTTGCTCCCTGACAATTCCAGTTGAATTCAGATCAACTGTAATTGTCCATCGGCGCTGGGCCTAATGAACTTGCTGCAATCGAGGTGAAGCCGCTCCTCGTTCATCCCCAGGCGCCGCGTAGCGATCCGAAAACGCGCGCGGAACAGGTCGGCCCAGGTGCCGAGCGGCTTCATCCGGGTGAAGAAGCCTGCGTCATTGTCCTTGCCGTGGCGCATCGCCTGGACAGTGTGCATCACCTTGTCGGCGCGGTCGGGGAAATGGGCGTCCAGCCATTCGCGGAACAAGGGTGCGACCTCGTGCGGCAGGCGCAGCATGATCCAGCTGGCCGAGCGCACGCCGCGCGCGGCGGCTTCCTGGAGGATGCCTTCGATAAATTCGTCGGTGATCGAGGGGATCACCGGAGCGACCGAAACGTGGCTGGGCACGCCGGCGGCGACCAGCTGGCGCAGCGCGTCGAGGCGCTTGGCGGGCGATGAGGCGCGCGGCTCGAGCAAACCGGACAAGCGGGGGTCAAGACTGGTCACCGACACCCCGACCGCCACCAGACCCAGTGCAGCAAGTTGCTCAAGCAGGTCAAGATCGCGCGTTACCCGCGCAGATTTCGTAGTGATTGTAACGGGATGGCGTGTTTCAAGGCATATCTCGAGCACCTGGCGGGTGATTTGGTAGCGGTCTTCGATCGGCTGGTAAGGATCGGTGTTGGTCCCCATCGCGATCGGCGCGGGCTTGTAACCGGGCTTGGCCAGCGTTTCGCGCAGCAGCGCGGCGGCATTGGGTTTGGCGAACAGTTTGGTCTCGAAGTCGAGCTCGGGCGACAGGTCATGGTAGGCGTGAGTCGGCCGGGCATAGCAATAGACGCAGCCGTGCTCGCAGCCGCGATAGGCGTTGATCGACCGGTCGAACGGAATGTCGGGCGACTGGTTGAAGCTGATGATGGTGCGGGCGTGTTCTTCGGTCACGGTCGTGCGCAGCTTTGCCGCGGGACCATCGATGACTTCGCGTTCGTCGAGCCAGACGGGGTCGGCCTCGCGCGAGTTCAGCCCGAAGCGTTGCGGGACATGCGCGGTGGGGGCGCCGCGACCGTGATTCGGGGGTAAGGCGGGCATCCTGGGAATAGAACATAAGAGGAACGAAAAGGCAAGCTGAGCGCGTGGGCTTCGAAAGGCTCAGCCTGAGCGGGTTTTGGAAATTGGTCCGCTCAGGCTGAGCCTGTCGAAGCCCGCTCGCCGACCTCGCCGCTAAACTTCCCTGAGCCGCGGCATCAGCTCGACGAAATTGCACGGCCGGTTCCGGCTATCGAGCTGCTCGGCCAGGATCGCGTCCCAGCCGTCCTTTACGGCGCCGTTCGAACCGGGCAGCGCAAACACGTAAACCCCGCGCGCCAGCACGGCGCAGGCGCGGCTTTGCACGGTCGAGGTGCCGATGGTCTGGTACGAAACCCAGCGGAACAGCTCGCCGAAGCCGGGGATGTCTTTGTCCTTGATCCGGTCAAGCGCCTCGGGGGTGACATCGCGGCCGGTGAGGCCGGTGCCGCCGGTGGTGATCACGGCATCGCACAGGCGCTCGTCGATCCAGGTGTTGAGGCGGCTGGCGATGGCGGCCGGATCGTCGCGCTCGATCGCGCGGGCGGCGAGGTTGTGCCCGGCAGCCTTGATCCGTTCGACCAGCAGGTCGCCCGAGGTGTCATCGACGAAGGTGCGGGTGTCGGAAACGGTCAGCACCGCAATCCGGATCGGCTTGAACTGGCGCGCCGGGTCGATTGCCATCAGCGGCCGCGCAGCACCGTGCCATCGGACCGCATGCGCACCGCGAGGCTGCCGTTGAGGTTGGGAAAGGTCGGCCACATCCCTTGCGCCAGCGCGATGCGGCTGTCCGACGAGCCGCCGGCCTGGCGCTCGTACATCCAGTAATTGCGCATTACGATGTTCACGTAGCCGCGGGTTTCCCAGTAAGGCACGCTCTCGATCCACAGCAGCGGATCGCCCTTGTCCCTGATCTCGCTGTTCCAGCGGGTGATCGGGGTCAGCCCGGCGTTGTAGGCGGCCATCACCTTGGGCAGCAGGCCCTGTGTGCCGGGCGAATCGCGCAGCATCTGCAGGTGCTGTTGGCCGAACGCTAGGTTGACCTCGGGCTTGGTCAGGTCGCGCGCATTACCCGCGACGCCGAGTTCACCGGCATGATCGCGCGCGGCGGCGGGCATAATCTGCATCAGACCCCTGGCCCCGGTCTGGCTGGTCGCGCCGGTGCGGAACACCGATTCCTGCAGGGTATGGGCATAGACCAGCGCCGGATCGACCTTCCACCCGGTCACCGGGGTCCATTTGGGCGTGGGGAAGCGCGCGGCGGGTTCGCTCTGGCCGCCGTAGGGTACGTTGTAGGCCATCCACAGCTGGGTGGCGGGCATACCAAGGCTACGCGCGAGCCGCGAAAGCGGCTGGTATTGCCCGGGATCGCCGATCCGTGCCTGGTGGCGCAGCACTTCGTCGGCGAGAGCATCCTCACCCACCTCCGAAAGCATCACCGCGGTGCGAACATTGGGCACATCGCGCAGCTGCTGCCAGTCCGCCTGGCTGGCATCGGGCGCTTCATGCGTCCGGGGAACCGCGGTGCCGAGCTGCTCGATTGCCAGCATGCCGTAAAGCGTCTCGTCCATCCGCGCGGCCTTGCGCAGCGGCGCGGCGGCCTGATCGGGCAAGCGGCAGCGGACCAGCGCGCGGCTTTGCCAGTAATTAGCGGCGGCGGTCAGTTCGGCGTTTTCGGATTGCACAGCGGTGCGGGCAAAGGCATCGGCAGCGCCGGTGCAATCGTCCATCCGCCACGCGGAAAGCCCGGCGATCCACCACCCTTCGGCGACCCACGGCCCGCTGCCGGCCTGCGCGGTCTGCGCCAGAGCATAGGCCGCCAAATCGTCATTCTCGATGTAGAACGACCAGGCGATCTTGCTGCGCCATTCGGCGCGCGCGGCTTGCGAAAGCTGGCTGTCGATGCCGTCGAGCAGCGCCTTGGCGCCGGCGGGGCTGTCATTCTTGATCTGACCGTTGATCGCCGCGGCGACGGCCGAGGGCATTGTGCCGTCGTTGGTTTCGCGCGGGCGGACACGCTTGGCGCGGCTGGGGAGCGAAGTCAGATTGCGCGACTGGGGCAGCGAGGGCAGCACCGTGCCGCCGCGCTTTTGCGCCATCGCCAGGATCTGTTCGGCCTCGGGCAGCTGGGTACCTGTGACAAGCCAGCTCGACAGCGTATCGAGATCGATCTTGGGCGAACCGGCAGCGGTGTAATATTCGGCCTTGGCGACCTGGTGCAGCGGGCCATCGGGCTTCTGTGCGAACAGCGCCTGCACCTTGGCCCAGTTGCCGCCTTCGATCGCGGCGAAGAGATCACGATAATAGGCGCGCTCGTCCTGGCTCAGCAGCACTGGCACTGACGAATTGCTGGCCCGGCTGGCGAAATACTCGGCCGACGCACTGTTGGCCGAGGCGCACAGCGGCAGCGCCGCCCCGGCCATCGCCAGCAGCACCGCCAAGTCGCGCGCTTTCAAACCTGCTTTCACTGAGTCCTCAGTCCCGTCCGTCTCGTCCGGTTCAGCCGCGCTGCCAGTCGAGCAGTGCCTGCCATAACCGCGCCTTGACCCGTGGCCGCCCCATCAAGTCTTCGAGCCCCGGAGCCATCAGCGCCGGGATTGCGCCATGGCTATGAGTAATAGTGGTTAAACTCTCAGCACTTTTCGCTGGATCGTGGCCAAGCAGCGATGAAACGTGCCGTCCGAAGCAAATCAGCCGCTTGGGCGCCGCTAGGGCGAGGTGGTGGCGGGTCAACTCGGGCAGGCCGGAGGTGGCGAGATCGGCCCAGTCGGGGTGCGGCATATGGCGCGGCAGCACACTCGCAACATAGGCAGCGGCGGGATCGACTCCTATCGCAACCACAATCGCATCGAGCAACTTGCCGAGCGAGCCGGAGAGCAGGCGGTCACTGTCCTCGGCCTCGGGCTGATCGACCAGAACCATCAGTGCGGCACCAGCAAGCCTGCGCGGCGCAACGCGGCCTTCGGTCATTCCGCCATCGAGCGATGGTTCGGCCAGCCACCAGGCGTGAAACGCCGCAAGGTCCTGCGGCCAACCTGCCGGATCCCCGCCGATCAGCGGCCGCGGCAGCGGTGCCTGCACCTTGGGTGGGACATAGGCTGGCGGAACGTCGGCCGCCTTCACTTCTGGCGCGGTCAGCCACGAGACGGCTTCGTCGGCAAAGCTGTAATCAACCCCGGCATCGCGCCACCATTGCAGCGCCGCGGCAATCGCCGCGCCGCCGGAAGGCACAGTGCTGCTGGAAGGGCTCGACAAACTCACGCTGCGGTCTTGACCTGCCCAGCGCCAGCAATCAAGGGTTGGGGAGAAATCAAAACCCCGTGATGTCAACGAAGGCCATGAACTTGACGCGCAACTGCGGAACCTGGCCATGATCGAAACCGCCTACGCCAAGATCAACCTCGCGCTGCATGTGCGGCGGCGGCGGGATGACGGGTACCACGAGCTTGAGACCCTGTTCGCCTTCGTCGATGCTGGGGATCTGGTTTCCGCGCGGCCCGCGGCGCAGGACGAGCTCAGGACGCTTGGTGAATTCGCCGCGCAACTGACTGATCCGTTTAGCAATATCGTCGGCGGAGCGCTCAAGGCTTTGCCGCATGGCCCGGGCTGGGCGGTGACGCTCGAAAAGAACCTGCCGGTCGCGGCCGGCCTCGGCGGCGGGTCGGCCGATGCGGGGGCGGTGTTCCGGATGGTCGAGGCGCAGTTCGGGTTGCCCGACGATTGGCAAGGACGTGCCGCCAAGCTGGGTGCGGATGTGCCGGCCTGTGTGCGCTCGGTCACCTGTATCGGGCGTGGGACGGGAACTGAACTGACCGAGGTGGCGAGCGATCTCACCGGTATGGCGGTACTGCTGGTCAATCCGCGCGTGCCGCTCAGCACCGGGCCGGTCTTTGCCGGCTGGGACGGCACCGACCGTGGACCATTGCCCGACGGCACGGTCAGCGAGATCGCACAAGCGGGGCGCAACGACCTTGCAGCCAGCGCAGTCGAGCTGTGCCCGGCGATAGCTGCTGTACTGGACGCGCTTGCGCTGACCCAGCCCTTGCTGCACCGGATGTCCGGCTCGGGGGCTACGTGTTTCGCGCTATTTGCGAGTGCAGAGAAACGCGACCAAGCTGCTGCGGCGATCAGGGCCGCTCACCCCGGTTGGTGGTACCTTGCGGGCAGTCTGCGATGAACCAACACGAAGCCTGGCGCCTGATCGGCACTCCGCGCTTTGGCGGGATACTGGTGGTGTCCGACCACGCTTCCAATCGGGTTCCCGCAGACATCGACTTGGGCATCGATCCCGCCTTGCTTGATCAACACATCGCAATCGACCTTGGCGTTGCCGAAGTCGGCGCATTGATGGCCCAGCGACCCGGCATTGCCGCGTTTCAGGCGGGCGTCAGTCGGCTGGTCTGCGACTGCAACCGCGAGGAACACGCCCCTGCCGTCATCCCGATCGCCAGCGATGGCCATGCCATCCCTGGCAATGCGCTCGATCATGCCGGGCACCAGGCACGGCTGGCGCGGTTCTTTCACCCCTATCACGCCGCGCTGGAACGGTTGCTCAACGACAGCCCGCCCGCGCTGATCTTGTCGCTGCACAGTTTCACCCCGCAGCTCGCCACCAGCAACGAACCGCGTCCGTGGCACTGCGGGGTGCTCTACAATCAGGACGATCGCGCCGCGCGAATGGCGATCCCGCTGCTCGAAGCGGATGGGCTGGTGGTGGGCGACCAAGAACCCTATTCGGGCCAAGTCCTCAACGCGACGATGAACCGCCACGCCGAGGAGGACGGGCGGCCCTACCTTGGAGTCGAAGTGCGGCAAGACCAGATCGCTGATCCAGCCGGTCAGACACTTTGGGCCGAGCGGCTCGCGCGGATTTGCAATGAAGTGGCGTTGAAGCTGGGGGATTAGGGGTGTAGGGCCGCCCGAGAAGCCCCATTCACGAAAGATCGTTGCCAATGCCCGCCTACCGTTCACGCACTTCCACTCACGGCCGCAACATGGCCGGTGCGCGCGGGCTGTGGCGCGCGACGGGGATGAAGGACGGTGATTTCGGCAAGCCGATCGTCGCGGTGGTCAACAGCTTCACCCAGTTCGTGCCGGGGCATGTCCACCTCAAAGACCTCGGCCAGATGGTCGCGCGTGAGATCGAGGCGGCGGGCGGGGTGGCCAAGGAGTTCAATACTATCGCGGTCGATGACGGGATTGCGATGGGCCATGACGGGATGCTCTATTCGCTGCCCAGCCGCGAGCTGATCGCGGACAGCGTCGAATACATGGTCAACGCCCACTGCGCCGATGCGATGGTCTGCATCTCCAACTGCGACAAGATCACCCCGGGCATGTTGATGGCGGCGCTGCGGATCAACATTCCGGTGGTGTTTGTCTCGGGCGGGCCGATGGAAGCGGGCAAGGTGGTGCTGAACGGCAAGGAAGTCGCGCTCGATCTGGTCGATGCGATGGTTGCCGCCGCCGACGAGCGGATTTCCGACGAAGATGTCGAGGCAATCGAAAAGGCAGCCTGCCCGACCTGCGGATCGTGCAGCGGTATGTTCACCGCCAATTCGATGAACTGCCTGACCGAAGCGCTGGGCCTGTCCCTGCCGGGCAATGGCTCGCAGCTCGCGACGCATTCGGACCGCAAGGGCCTGTTCCTCGAAGCTGGACGCTTGGTGGTCGATCTTTGCCGCCGCTACTACGAACAGGACGACGAGAGCGCCCTCCCGCGCAACATCGCCTGCTTCGCCGCGTTCGAAAATGCGATGAGCCTCGACATCGCGATGGGCGGATCGACCAACACCGTGCTCCACCTGCTCGCCGCCGCGCACGAGGCGGAGATCGACTTCACCATGCGCGATATCGACCGGCTCAGCCGCAAGGTTCCGTGCCTGACCAAGGTCGCCCCGGCCAAGAGCGACGTCCACATGGAAGACGTCCACCGCGCCGGCGGGATTCCGGCGATCCTGGGCGAACTGGCGCGCGCCGAGCTGCTCCACACCGATCTGCCGACGGTGCACAGCCGCTCGATGGGCGAGGCGCTGAGCCGGTGGGACATCAAGCAGACCAATTCGGAAAGCGTGCAGACCTTCTTCAAGGCCGCCCCCGGCGGCGTGCCGACGCAGACGGCGTTCAGTCAGAGCCGCCGCTGGGATGAGCTCGATCTCGACCGCGAACACGGCGTGATCCGCAACGCGGCGCATGCCTTCAGCCAGGATGGCGGGCTGGCGGTGCTCTACGGCAACATCGCGCTCGACGGCTGCATTGTGAAGACCGCCGGGGTCGATGACAGCATCCTGAAGTTTGCGGGGCCGGCCAAGGTGTTTGAAAGCCAGGACGACGCGGTGACCGCCGTACTCACCGGGCAGGTCGTGGCAGGCGACGTGGTGGTGATCCGCTACGAAGGGCCCAAGGGCGGCCCCGGCATGCAGGAAATGCTCTATCCGACCAGCTACCTCAAATCGAAGGGCCTCGGTGCAGCCTGCGCCTTGCTGACCGATGGGCGTTTTTCCGGCGGCACCTCGGGCTTGTCGATCGGTCATGTTTCGCCCGAAGCGGCCGAGGGCGGGGCGATCGGGCTGGTTCAGCCGGGCGATCGGATCGAGATCGATATCCCGAACCGCACGATTCATTTGGACGTGAGCGACGAGGAACTGGCCCACCGCCGCGCCTTGCAGGAGGCCACGGGCTGGCACCCGTCCCAAGACCGCCCGCGCAAGATCTCGGTCGCGCTCAAGGCCTATGCCGCGATGACCACCAGCGCCGCACGCGGCGCGGTGCGCGATGTGTCGCAGCTGGGGGTGAAGTGATGGTTGGGCGAACGTCGGTGCGCGGGCTTCGATCCTTCGACAGGCTCAGGACTCAGCCTGAGCGGGCCTTTGATTTTGATCGAACCCAACTTCCGCCCAACTTGAGCCTGTCGAAGGCCACGCGCTGCCTTGGCCTCACCCTCTTGCTCGCGGCATGCAGCAAGGGCGGGACAGCCGCAGGCGCCGAGCAGGGCGAGAGCATTGCCTGCGCGCTTGGCGGGTCGCTTCAGTTCAAGCCCGATTGCACCGTCGAGCGCAGCAGCGCAAACGGTGTCCAGGCCATCGTGGTGCGCCAGCCAGACGGCGCGTTTCATCGCTTCGTCGTGAGCAAGGACGGCCAGAGCCTCGATCCCGCCGATGGTGCGGATAAGACCCAGTCGGCGCTCAAGGGCGACCGGTTCGAGGTGATCTTCGGGCAGGATCGCTACGTCATCCCGGCGCATGCCAAGCCCTGATCAGGTCCTGACCGCAGCGCAGATGCGCAGCGCCGAGCAGGCGCTGATCGCCAGCGGCACTTCGGTCGACGAGCTGATGCAGCGCGCCGGCCGCGGCGCGGCGGAATGGGTCTGGCGCTTGGCGGCAGGGCGCAGCGTGACCGTGCTGTGCGGCCCGGGCAACAATGGCGGCGATGGCTATGTGATCGCCGAGGCGCTGAGGGATCGCGGCGGGGCGGTGACGGTTGTGGCCGCTGCAGACCCGACTACTGATGCGGCGCGAATTGCTCGAGACCTGTTTCAGGGCAAAGTGCTGGGACCGTCAGCGGTACCGCATGGCGAAGTGTTGGTTGATTGCCTGTTCGGCACGGGACTGACCCGCCCGCTTTCGGATGAGATGTTTGATCTGCTTGTGCAGATGGCAGCAGGACATCGGCAATGCATCGCAATCGACCTGCCCAGCGGGATGGAGAGCGATAGCGGCGCTGAGCTCAACCAAGGCCTGCCCGAGTTCAACCTGACGCTTGCTCTGGGCGCGTGGAAGTTCGCGCATTTCCTGATGCCTGCGGCAGCGGGGATGGGTCAAGTCCGGCTCGTCCCGATTGGCGTTGCGGCGCAGACTGGTGCAGCGCAGGTCATCGTTCAGCCTGAGCTAACTTCTCCTACGGTGAACGCGCACAAGTATACCCGTGGCATGCTGGGCATCGTCGGCGGCGCGATGCCCGGTGCGGCAATCCTCGCCGCGCGGGCGGCGCAGCATGCCGGGGCCGGTTACGTCAAATTGCTGGGAGAGTGCGGGGTAACCCCGCCCGATCTGGTCCACGACGCGCGGCCGCTCGCTGAAAGCCTGAATGACAAGCGCTTCAATGCTCTGCTCGTCGGGCCGGGGCTTGGCCGCGACGGCACTGCGCGCGAAGTGCTGACGCTGACACTGGCCGAGCAAAGGCCGACGGTTGCCGATGCCGACGCGCTGATGCTGCTCGCCCCGCGGTTGCTGGCCGAACACAGTGCTCCCTTGATTGTCACCCCGCACGAAGGTGAGTTGAGAGTGCTGGAACAGGCGTTTGGCTGTGGCGGCGAGGGTAGCAAGCCCGATCGCGCGCTTGCTTTGGCACAGGCCGCGCAAGCCATAGTCGTCGCAAAGGGGCCCGGTACGGTCGTCGCAGCTCCGGACGGCAGGCTGGCCTTTGCGGGGAAGGCAACCAGCTGGCTCTCTGCCGCAGGCACCGGCGACGTTCTTGCCGGAACGATCGCCAGCCGCCTTGCAAGCGGCGCCGATGCGTTCGACGCGGCCTGCGAAGGCGTGTGGCTCCACGCCGAAGCCGCGCGGCTAGCCGGGCCGGTCTTCACCGCCAGCGCACTTGCCGAGAACATCAAGGCCGCCTACGCGGCCTGCCTGTGACTGACCAAGCCGAAGAAATCATCCGCATCGCCGCCAAGGGCGACGGCATTACCGCCACGGGCCGGTTCGCCTGGGGCGCGGCACCGGGCGACTTGCTGCTGGCCGATGGCAGCCTCGAACCGGGGCCGCACCATGTCACCCCGCCGTGCCGCCATTTCGGGCGCTGCGGGGGCTGCCAGCTGCAGCAGCTTGATCAGCAGAGCCTCGCCGAATTCGTTTCGGCGCGGGTAAGCAATGCCTCGGCCTCGCAGGAGCTGGGCGCAGAGCTGATCGCGCCACCGCATCTTTCCCCGCCCGGCTCGCGCCGCCGCGCCTCGCTCCGCGTCGAAAGCTCGCAGGGGCGGGTGGTGATCGGTTACCGCGAGGCCAAGTCGCACCGGCTGGTCGAGCTGACCGAATGCCCGGTGATGCTGCCCGAATTTGTCGCGCTGCTGACCCCGCTGCGTAAACTGCTGATCGCGGCCAGCAAAGGCAAGAAGCAAGGCAAGGGCCGCCACACACACGCCAAACTTGCCGCCGATGTCGACCTCGCGATGACCGAGCAGGGCATCGACCTTGGAATCAAGGGGCTGACCATCGAAGGCCTTGCCGCGACCGAAGCCTTGCTCGATTTTGCCCGCGAGCATGGCTTGGCGCGGCTGGTGCTCGATGCCGGGTATGGTCCCGAGGCGCTGTGGGAACCCGTGCCGGTGACGGTGTCGCTCTCTGGCGTTTCGGTGCCTTTCCCGCCGGGCTCTTTCCTGCAGGCGACACGCGATGGCGAGCAGGCGTTGACCGGCGCGGTGTGTGAGTGGCTGGCGGGAGCGGGCAGCGTGGCCGATCTGTTCGCGGGGCTGGGCACGTTCGCTTTTGCGCTCGCCGGGCAAGGCAGCAAAGTCCTCGCGGTCGAGGCAGCGCGCGATGCGCACAACGCCTGCAAAAGCGCCGCGGGCCGAGCGCAATTGCCGATCCACTCACTCCACCGCGACCTGTTCCGCAACCCCCTTCTGTCCGAAGAGCTTGACCGGTTCGATGCCGTGGTGCTCGACCCGCCCCGCGCCGGCGCGCGTGACCAGATCGAGCGGCTGGCGGACAGCGCGGTGCCCAAGGTGGTCTACATCAGCTGCAACCCGTCAAGCTGGGCGCGCGATGCCAGGACGTTGGTCGAGGCCGGCTACCGCCTCAAGCAACTGCGCCCCGTCGGCCAGTTCCGCTGGTCGACCCATGTCGAACTGGCGAGTTTGTTTGTGCGCGGAGACGCAGCATGAAATTCTTCGTTGTGACCATGAGCCATCCGGATGGACCCGGCTGGGGCGAGCACGTCATGCCGCATGTGGAATACCTCAACGGCCTGATCGCGGCGGGCAAGTTGCGCGCCTCGGGTCCGGTGGTCGGCGGCGAGCTGCGGGCGGGGCTGCTGCTGTTCACGGTCGAAACCCGCGCCGAACTGGACGCCCTGATTGCAGCAGATCCGTTTGCGGTTCAGGGCTTGATCAGCGAATTGACCGTGACCGAATGGAACCCGCTGTTCGGCGCGTTCGCGGCTGAGGCCGCGCCGTATTCAGCGAATTGATCCTCCCCATCGACTTGCGATGGGGAGGGGTACCGTCCGCGTAGCGGATGGTGGAGGGGCCCCTCCGTCAGCGCTGCGCGCTGCCACCTCCCCATCGCAAGTCGATGGGGAGGATCGCTAAGGTCACACGTCCACCTCCCGCCATTCCCCCGGCGCCAACCCCTCAACCGACCAATCCCCGATCCCCCAGCGCACCAGCCGCAAGGTCGGATAGCCCACAGCCGCGGTCATCCGCCGCACCTGGCGATTCTTGCCCTCGAGCA
>JANOAD010000163.1:0-13991 GCA_031410955.1 Novosphingobium sp.
ACTTCCATCCCGACATGCAGGCTGCCGAGGCGTTGATTCGCTCGGGCGCGCTGGCGCATACGGTGGGGGTCGAGCTGCCGGGCCTTGCGCCGTGAGCGACTGGCTTCATATCGATCGCGGCCTGGCCCCGCTGGTCGTCGCCTTTCCGCACGGCGGCACCGGGCTCGGCGGGGTCGAGGACCGCTTCGTTTCGCCCTGGCTCGCCCGGCGCGATGCCGACTGGTGGATTGCCGAGCTCTACGCCTTCGTTAGCGACATGGGCGCGACCACGGTGGCGACCGAAGTCAGCCGCTCGCTGATCGACTGCAATCGCGACCCCTCGGGCGCCTCGCTTTATCCGGGGCAGGCGACCACCGAACTGTGCCCGACCACCACTTTCGATGGCGAGCCGCTCTACCGGGGGTTCGATCCCGAGGAGGACGAGATCGCGTGGCGGCGCAAGACTTTCTTCGATCCCTATCACGCGGCGCTGAGTGCCGAGATCGCCCGACTGCGTGAGGCGCATGATCGCGTGGTGCTGTACGATGCGCATTCGATCCGCAGCCGCGTGCCCCGCCTGTTCGAGGGCGAGCTGCCGCAGTTCAACCTTGGCACCAATGGCGGGGTGACTTGCGATCCTGCGTTGGAGGCCGCCCTGACCGGACTCATCGCCCGATCGGGGCACAGCTGGATCGCCAATGGCCGCTTCAGGGGCGGCTGGACCACCCGGCACTACGGTGCACCGGGTGAAGGCGTGCACGCGGTGCAGATGGAGCTGGCGATGCGCGGCTACATGGACGAGCCGGATGCGCCTGATGAGAGCAACTGGCCCGCCACGCCTCATGCTGAGCCCGCCATTCTTCCCATTCTCAAGGCGCTGATCAGCGCCTGCCTGACCTTTGCCGAAGGACGCTGACCCATGACCCGTCTCGACAACAGCCGCGTGATCCGTGCCGCCACCGGAACCGCGCTCACCGCGAAAAGCTGGCTCACCGAAGCGCCCTTGCGGATGCTGATGAATAACCTTCACCCCGACGTGGCCGAGCGGCCCGAAGAGCTGGTGGTTTACGGCGGGATCGGCCGCGCCGCGCGCGATTGGGAAAGCTATGACAAGATCGTCGAAACGCTGCGGCGGCTGAACGATGACGAGACGTTGCTGGTCCAGTCAGGCAAGCCGGTCGGGGTGTTCAAGACCCAGCCCGATGCCCCGCGGGTGCTGATCGCCAATTCCAACCTGGTGCCCAAATGGGCCACCTGGGAACACTTCAGCGAGCTCGATCGGAAGGGCCTCGCGATGTACGGCCAGATGACTGCGGGGAGCTGGATCTACATCGGTACGCAAGGGATCGTGCAGGGTACTTACGAAACCTTCGTCGAAATGGGCCGCCAGCATTTCGGCGGCGATCTTGCCGGACGCTGGCTGCTCACCGCCGGACTTGGCGGGATGGGCGGAGCGCAGCCGCTCGCTGCAGTGATGGCCGGGGCGAGCTGTCTTGCGATCGAATGCCAGCGCAGCCGGATCGAGATGCGGCTGCGCACCGGCTATCTGGATCGGATGGCCGAGACGATTGACGAGGCGATGGGAATCATCGAGGCGGCGAAGAACAGCAATGCCCCGGTCTCGGTTGGCTTACTCGGCAATGCCGCCGAAGTCCTGCCCGAGATGCTCGCGCGGGGAATTCTGCCCGACCTTCTCACCGACCAGACCAGCGCGCACGATCCGGTGAACGGCTACCTGCCTGCTGGCTGGAGCGTCGCCGAATGGATCGAGAAGCGCGAGCGCGAGCCCGAAGTCGTGGCCAAGGCGGCCAAGGCGAGCATGGCGCGCCACGTCGAAGCGATGCTCGAATTCCAGCGCCGCGGCGTGCCGACCACCGATTATGGCAACAACATCCGCCAGGTCGCCTTCGACGAGGGCGTGGCCGATGCCTTTGCCTTCCCGGGCTTCGTCCCGGCCTATATCCGCCCGCTGTTCTGCCGCGGGATCGGGCCGTTCCGCTGGGCCGCGCTGTCGGGCGATCCGGAAGACATCTACAAGACCGACGCCAAGGTGAAGGAACTGATGCCCGACAATCCCGCGCTGCACCGCTGGCTCGACCTGGCGCGCGAGAAGATCAAGTTCCAGGGGCTGCCCGCGCGGATCTGCTGGGTCGGGCTGGGTGATCGCCACCGGCTGGGCCTCGCCTTCAACGAGATGGTCGCCTCGGGCGAACTCAAGGCCCCGGTGGTGATCGGGCGCGATCATCTCGATTCGGGCTCGGTCGCCAGCCCCAACCGCGAAACCGAGGCGATGCTGGATGGGTCGGACGCGGTGTCGGACTGGCCGCTGCTCAATGCGCTGCTCAACTGCGCGAGCGGCGCGACCTGGGTCTCGCTCCACCACGGCGGCGGGGTGGGGATGGGCTATTCGCAGCATTCGGGCATGGTCATCGTCGCCGACGGCACGCCAGAAGCGGCACGGCGGCTCGAACGGGTATTGTGGAACGATCCCGCCACCGGCGTGATGCGCCACGCCGATGCAGGCTACGACATTGCACTCGACTGCGCGCGCGAGAAGGGCCTCGACCTGCCCGGAATCCTTGCTTGAACCATTCTTGGCTGAATCAGTAAAGCGCCGCGGTTTCGGCGGGATGGTCGCTCAATTGCCGCTTAAGGCGGCTGCCCTGGTGGCTGGTGTTGAGCCACAAGGCGGCAATGGCCACCGCTGCGGCGGCATACAAGACATAGCGCATGGTCTGCTCCATCAGCGATGTCCCCTGGTCGACACAGGACTGCGCGCTGCGGAGTGAAGCCCGCCTTACCGCGCGCGGTAAAGGCAAATTAAGCAACCTTTGTAATGCGCTGGGCTCAGGCGTGAAGGTCGGCCCACTCTGGATGGCGCTTGAACGCTGCCGCCACATAGCTGCACTGCGGATCGACCCGGAAACCTTGCGT
The DNA here is from genome assembly GCA_031410955.1 of Novosphingobium sp. Lineage (GTDB taxonomy): Bacteria > Pseudomonadota > Alphaproteobacteria > Sphingomonadales > Sphingomonadaceae > Novosphingobium. The sequence continues at coordinate 2,914 of JANOAD010000163.1, forward strand.
GCGGGCATCGGCGATCAGCGCCTCGACCAGTTCGCCCGCCACCCCGCGACCGCCGATCTCGGGCGGGACCAGCGTATGCTCGGCGGCGCGGACCGTGCCGTGCTGGGTCCATGTCAGGCGGCCGATCGCGCTGCTGCCCGCCACCGCTGCGTCATACTCGCCGTGAGTGCCGTGGTCGTGGCTGGTGATGGTGACGTCGTCCATGAAATCCTCGCATGCTTGACGCGGCTGGCCGCCACCCGCAATGCAACATGGCGATGCAGTTCCTCTCCGACAATGCCGCCGCGGTTCACCCGCGCATATGGGACGCCATGCGCGCCGCCGATGCGCCGCAGCCGCCCTATGACAACGATGCATTGAGCCTCGAACTCGACGCGAAGTTCACAGCGCTGTTCGGACGTGAATGCGCGGTCCTGTGGGTGGCGACAGGGACCGCCGCAAACTGCCTCGCGCTCGCCACCATGGTGCCGCCGCATGGCGGGGTGATCTGCCACCGCGAAGCGCATATCGAGACCGACGAATGCGGCGCGCCGGGGTTCTACACCCATGGGGCCAAGCTGAACCTCGCCGAGGGCGAGGGGGCGAAGCTGACCCCGGCCAGCATCGACGCGGCGATCGGCGCGATCCGCAAGGACGTCCACCAGGTCCAGCCGCACGCAATTTCGGTCACCCAGGCGAGCGAATATGGCCGCGCCTACCAGCCCGCCGAAATGGCTGCGATCGCCGCTTCTGCGCAGGCACACGGCCTGACTCTCCACGTCGACGGCGCGCGCTTCGCCAATGCGCTGGCGTTTCTCGGTTGCACCCCGTGGGAGGCTTGCCAAGGGGCCAGCGCGCTGTCGTTCGGCTGCGTCAAAAACGGCGGGATGAGCGCCGAGGCGCTGGTCTTCTTCGACACTGACCTTGCCGATCTCGCGCGGCTCAGACGCAAACGGGCCGGTCACCTGCAATCGAAAGGCCGGTTCCTCGCCGCGCAAATTCTGGCGATGCTCGAAGATGACCTGTGGCTCGCGAACGCGCGCGCTGCCAACCGCGCCGCGCAGGAACTGGGCGCCGCCGCGGCAGATCGGCTGATGCACCCGGTTGAGGCCAACGAACTGTTTCTGGTGATGAACCATGCCGAACGAGAAGCGCTACGGGCGCAGGGCTTCAGCTTCTATGACTGGGGTGACGATGCCGCGCGGCTGGTCACCGCATGGAATACCGATCCCGCGCATGCCGCTGCGCTGGCCCGGGCGATTGCCGCATTGTGAAACAAGATAGCGCCGCCCGCACCCGCGGGATCCTTGCCTTCACCATTACCACGCTGGTCTGGGGTTCGACCTGGCTGGTGATCAAGTCTCAGCTTGGCCCGGTGCCCCCGGCGTGGTCGGTGACCTGGCGCTTTGCGCTGGCAGCACTCGGCATGTTCATCTTCGCAGCTATCCGCGGCGAGCGCTTGCTGCTCGGTCGCCGCGCGCTGCTGCTGGCCGGCGTGATCGGGTTTTTCCAGTTCTTCGCCAATTTCCAGCTGGTCTACCAGTCCGAACGCTTTCTGACCTCCGGGCTGGTGGCAGTGATGTTCGCGCTGCTGATCGTGCCCAATGCGGTGCTGGCGCAGATCTTCATCGGCGCGCCGATTACCCGGCGCTTTGTGACCGGTTCGGCGATTGCGGTGGGCGGGATCGCGCTGCTCCTGCTTCACGAATACCGCATCGCGGCGGTTGGCGGCTCGGTGGTGATCGGGTTGGTGCTGGTCAGCTGCGCGATCCTCTGCGCCTCGGCCGCGAATGTGATGCAGGCGAGCCAGGCGGCGCGGGCCGAGGCGATCCCGGTGCTGCTCGTCTGGGCGATGCTGGCTGGATCGCTGGGCGACGGCGCCTATGCCTGGGCTACCACCGGGCCGCCTGTGATCGATCCCAGCCCGTCCTACCTGCTGGGCGTCGCTTACCTGGGTCTGGTCGGCACCGTACTGACCTTTCCGCTCTATACCGTGCTGCTGCGCGATTGGGGCCCGGGCCGCGCGGCCTACAATGGCGTATTGATCCCGGTGGTGGCGATGGCGCTCTCGACGCTGTTCGAGGGATATCATTGGACCGCGCTGGCGATAGGCGGGGCGGTGCTGGTATTGGCGGGGCTGACCGTGGCGCTAGGCGGCACCAGAAAGGGATAAGTTATGGCGGCTTTGGCATCCTTGTTGATCTCGCTGGCAGCGGCACCCGCCGCAGCCGCTGCTCCTGCTCCTGCACCTGCTGCGGCTCCCAGGGCTGCCATATCATTGTGTCCGCCCTATAGCGTGCGACCAGCCGGCTGCATCGAGCCGCCGCTCAAATCGATCATCATTGTCTATTCTGATGGGCGTGACAGCGATGGCGATGCGCTGCCGGGTTTGGTCCGGGCAGTCTGGAATCTTACACCCGCGTTCGATGCTGTTCCCCTCAGCGAATTCCCGTCCACGCTCATGCAAGCCGATGAAGAAGGCCACACAACCATCTCCGTGCGGCTGGTGATCGCGGCCGACGACAGTGTGTCCGACTGCCGCGTCGTCAAACTGAGCGACTGGTCAAAATCCAAAGGCGAGCGGGTCGATTTGCCCGATAACCAGGGCCTGGGAGCGATCGCGTGCCAGTTGATCCGCCAGCACGGCAAATTCCTGCATGGGGTCGATCGTGGCGGCAAACCTGTTGGCGGTCCGACCGCGATCGGCATGCGCTTCGACCGGCACCGCTATGAAGCGCCTATGCCCCCGCCCCCGCTGCCGCCCGGCAGCTGGATCGGTGGAGGTTACGGGCACTGGCAGGATTGGCCGCCCTCCTACCTGACTTCGATCAAGGTCCGGTTCGCCGAGCCCCGGTGGAGCGACTATCTTGCCGACCGGAACAAGCTCCTCAAGGCGGTATCGGTGGGCATCGCGCTGTCTTTCGACAATACCGGAGCTGTGACCGGCTGCGCGGTGAAGGCCCCAAGTGGAGACCAGCGGCTGGACGAAGCAAGCTGCGCAGCTTTGCGCACGGTCAGGAACGAGGATGGGTCACATTGGCCCCTGCGCGATTTCCCGGTGCTGGTTCAGTGGCGCGGCCACAAGGCCGAACTGGTGCCAGCGCGTCCGGCGGTTCTCCCGACTTTCACAAAGCCGCTGTTGTTGGCGGCGAGTGACCTGCCGCACGCCGAATTACCCAAGTATACGCAGTCGCGACTGCGGCTGGCGATCGATTCGGCCGGAGTTGCGCAAAACTGCGAGGTTGTGGCCTCAACCGGGGATGACGCATTCGATGCCCGTGGGTGCAATATCGCGCTGGAGCGGCTGCGCTTCACGGGCGGCAAGGATATTTTCGGCAGGCCCGCGATCGGGGGCATGTACGTTCGGGTGGATTGGAAGGACTTGGTAATCACCGGCCCATCGGCGCGTTAATCGGGCCTTTCCCGCCAAGCAGCACGGCCAACCCGTCGCGGTAAGTAGGATAGCGCGGCTGCCACCCCAGCAGGCGTTTGGCCTTGCCGTTCGCGACGCGGCGGTTCTCGGCATAGAAGGCGCGGGCCTGCTGGCTGAGACCCGCCTCTTCCAGCGACTGCAGCGGCGGAGGAGGAAGGTTCAATAGCCGGCAGGCGTGCTCGATCACCGCGTTCTGGCTGGCGGGCAGATCGTCGGCAAGGTTGTAGGCACCCGGCGGGGCGTCGAGCGCGAGCAGCGCGCCCTGAACAATATCATCGACATGGACGCGGCTGAACACTTGCCCGGGAACGTCGATCCGCCGCGCGGCCCCCTCGCGCACCCGGTCGAGCGCGGAACGGCCTGGGCCATAGATGCCGGGCAGGCGCAGCACCCGCGCGCCGCGCGCCAGCCACTGCGCATCGGCCTCGCTGCGCGCGGTGCGACGGCCGGTGCCGGTGGGGGCGGTTTCATCGACCCAGGCCCCGCCGCAATCGCCGTAGACCCCAGTCGAGGACAGGTAAGTCAGCTGCTTGCCCGCCAGCGCTTGACCGTAACGCGCCAGCACCGGGTCGCCATCGGCGGCAGGCGGGACCGAGCTCAGTACCTGCTCGCTGTCAGCCAGCGCCATTCCCACCGCACCCTCGTCGTCGAAGGCGAGGGTGCCGCTACGCCCGGTCGAAACCACTTCCCAGCCCCGCGCTTCGGCAGCTGCGGCGATCCGCCCGGCGCTGTAGCCCAGGCCGAAGATGAACAGGCGCGGGCGCATGCAACGAGCTATTGCGACTTGAGCGCTGCCTGCGGCATCGGCGGGGGGACGACCATCTGGGCGTCGGGCACATGATCCTTCTTCCACTGCATGCTCATCCGCACCCGCGTCGCGCCCGAGGGATGATCGTAGAACAGCATTTCCTCGACCGGGCCGGGCTCGATCTTGCGGTACTCGGACAGCTTCATCGCCACCGAGGCGAAACCGTCGGGCTCCTGCGCCACGTCGAGCCCGAAGGCGTCGGCCTGGCTCTCGTCCACCCGGATCAGCGTGTTTGTGAGCGGGGTGGCGAGCATCGAGAACAGTGCGATCAGAATTCCCAGCACCGGAATCGAGGCGGGATCGCCGATATCGCGAATGCCGCCCCAGCGCGCGCCGTAGCGGGCGATCAGGGCAGGGGCGATCCGTGACAGCAGAAACAGCGCCAGCGCGGCGAGGCCGCTGAAGAAGGCCAGCCCCCACCACACGTGACCCAGCACGTAGTGCCCCATTTCGTGCCCCATCACTGCGGCGATTTCCTGCGGGGTGCTGCGGTTGAGCAAATTGTCGTTGAGGCTGATCCGCATCGTCGGGCCGATGCCCGAGACATTGGCCGAAATCGCCTTCGACTGCTTCGAGGCATCGAACAGGTAGATGTGTTCGGACGGGATGTTCTTCGACTTGGCCATGGCGACAATCCGGTCGCGGATCGGCCCGGCGGGCAGCTCGGTGTACTTGTTGAACAGCGGCGAGATGTAGACCGGGCCGAGCAGCATGCCAAAGGCGAGGAACGCTGCAACCACGCCGGTGGCAGCGACCCACCAGTTCTTCGGAAAGCGTCGGATAACCCCGTAAACTGCCATCGCCAGCAGCGGGAAAATCACCAGGCTGATTGCCAGACCCTTGCCGCCATCGATCAGCCAGTCGCCGAAGCTCTGGTTCATCAAGTCATACCGCTTCTGCCGTACGAAGCCGGTGTAGATCGACCACGGCAGGGTCAGCGCGAACCCGGCGAGCGAATAGCACAGCGCGGAGATCCAGGTGACCATTGCCATCGATGGTTTGAGCTCAGGTTTGGGCTCATCTTTGCCTGCGCCGTCAGGGTTGGCCTCTTCGGCTTTCTGCAAAGCCTTGCGCAGCCGCAACGATACGTTCGTGCCCCAGTTGCGAAACTTCACCGAAAGCCCGAAGCGCAGCAGCAACCCGTCGATCAGCACCGAGACCAGCGTACCCCACAGCACCAGCCAGTAGCCGCCTTCGAAATAGGCGTCGCTCTTGGCGCGCGCGGGGCCTTGCAGTGTATCGAGCCAGGCGCGGGTCGCGGTTTCGACGTCGAACCCCGCGGCGTGTGCTGCTGTCGGCAGCGCAGCCAGCGCCAGTATGGCGAGTGGCAGGAACTTGTGACGCATTGGAACCCCTCCAGTGTATTGCCTGGCCAAGACGCTGCGCTCGCGCCTGCAAACCTGTCAAGAAAAGTTTGGGCTTTGCCTCACCGCGCGGCGCACCCTACATTGGGCCCCATGGACGCCACCCTGACCCCGCCCGCCGACGCTCCCCCCGCTGCACCCCACCATCACGGCCCCAAGGTGATCCGCCGTGAAGACTATGCGCCGCCCGCCTGGCTGGTGCCCGAGACCGGCCTGCGCTTCGCACTCGGGCTGAAGCAGACGCGGGTGCAAGCAAAGATCAAGGTCCGTCGTAATCCAGCGGCCGCAAGCGAAAGCGTGCTGCGCCTTAACGGCGACGGACTCAAGCCGGTCAGGGTGTGGGTCGATGGGAGCCTGGTCAACGACTGGACGATGGACGGCTACGACCTGCTGGTGCCGCTCGCGGGTGAAAGCCACGAAGTCGGGATCGAAACCGAAATTGACCCCGCCGCCAACACCCAGTTGATGGGGCTCTATGCCTCGAATGGCATGCTCTGCACCCAGTGCGAGGCCGAAGGCTTCCGCCGCATTACCTTCTTCCCTGACCGTCCCGACGTGCTCTCGGTCTACACGGTACGGATGGAGGGCGACGCAGCGAAGTTCCCGGTGCTGCTCTCCAACGGCAATTGCACCGCCACGGGCGAGGGCGAGAACGGCACCCACTGGGCCGAATGGCACGATCCCTGGCCCAAGCCGAGCTACCTGTTCGCGTTGGTCGCGGGCGATCTCGTCGCCAACCGCGATAGTTTCACCACGCTCAGCGGCCGCAAGGTTGATCTGGGCATCTGGGTCCGGGCCGGTGACGAGGACCGCACCCATCATGCAATGGAAGCGCTCAAGGCCTCGATGCAGTGGGACGAGGAGACCTTCGGGCGCGAATACGATCTTGACCTGTTCAACATTGTCGCGGTCTCGGACTTCAACATGGGGGCGATGGAGAACAAGGGGCTCAACGTCTTCAACACCCGCTACATCCTTGCCGACGCGGAAACCGCGACCGATGGCGATTACGACGGGATCGAAGGCGTGGTTGCGCACGAATACTTCCACAACTGGTCGGGCAACCGGGTGACTTGCCGCGACTGGTTTCAACTGAGCCTCAAGGAAGGCTTCACCGTGCTGCGCGACCAGCTGTTCAGCCAGGACATGGGCAGTGCCGCAGTTAAGCGGATCGAAGATGTGCGGATGCTTCGCGCCGCACAGTTCCCCGAGGATTCGGGACCGCTGGCGCACCCGATCCGGCCGGATAGCTACCAGGAAATCTCCAACTTCTACACCGCGACGGTCTACAGCAAGGGCGCCGAAGTGATCCGCATGATGCGGACTTTGGCGGGCGAACAGCGCTTTCGCGCCGGCACCGACCTTTATTTCGAGCGGCACGATGGCGAGGCGGCGACCTGCGAGCAATTCGTCCAGGCGATCGAGGATGGGGCAGGGCTCGACCTCGCGCAGTTCCGCCTGTGGTACAGCCAGGCCGGGACCCCCAAGGTGAGCGCGGCGCTTGCCCACGAGGACAGCGTGGCGACGCTGATGCTGAGCCAGACCGTGCCCGATACGCCGGGGCAGGCGAACAAGCAGCCGATGGTGATCCCGCTGCGGCTCGCTTTGTTCGACCGCGCATCGGGCCGGCATCAGGGTGAGCAGCTAATCGTGCTCGATCGCGCAGAAATGCAGTTTGCCTTTGCGGGCTTCGCGACGCGCCCGGTGCTGTCGCTCAATCGCGGTTTTTCCGCTCCCGTGCAGATCGACAGCGATGTCAGCGCCAGCGATCTCGTCTTCCTCGCCGCGCACGATGATGATCCGTTTGCCCGCTATGAAGCGCTACAGCAGCTGGTGGTGCAGCATCTGGTTGCCGAGATTTCCGGCGGACTGTTGTGCGGCGCGGAACGCGATGCCGCGCGCGAGGATATCGTTCGCGCCTACAGGGCAGTGATCGAGGATCCCGCTCTCGACGACTTGATGCGCGGCGAACTGATGATCCTGCCCGGCGAAGGCTACCTGGCCGAACAATTCGCGATTGCCGATCCGGGCGCGATTCGCGCAGCGCGCGAGGGGCTCAAGGCTGAACTCGGTCGCCGACTTGAGGGCGAGCTTCTCGCGCTCCATGCCCGAGTGGCGGCGGTGCCCTACAGCCTCAGCGCCAAAGCCCGCGGCGCGCGCAAGCTCAAGACCCAGACACTGGTGCTGCTTGCCGCCGGAGTGCCCGCGCAGGCCGCACCGCTCGCGGCCGAACAGTTCGCCGCCGCCGACAACATGACCGACCGCCAGGGCGCGCTGATGGTACTGTGCGGGCTCGATTGCGCCGAGCGCAAAGAGAAGCTTGCCGCGTTCCGCCGGTGCTTCGCCGATAATGCGCTGGTAATCGACAAGTGGTTCTCGCTTCAGGCGGGGTCGCTCCACAGCCAGGTGCTGGGTCACGTCCGCGCGCTGGCGGATCATCCGGATTTCACCATGAGCAACCCCAACCGGGTGCGCGCATTGTATATGGCGATGGCCGGCAATCCCGGGGCGTTCCATGATGCGAGCGGCGCTGGCTACCGGATTATCGCCGACCTGATCCTTTCGCTCGACCCGGTCAATGCCCAGACTGCGGCGCGCTTCGTCGCCCCGCTTGGGCGGTGGCGGCGGATCGAGCCTGGCCGCGCTGCCATGATGCGCGCCGAGCTCGAACGGATCGTCGCAGCGCCGGGACTCTCCAAGGATACCTTCGAACAGGTCAGCAAGAGCCTTGGCTGACCGACCCGAACTTTTCCGCAGCACCGTGCTGGCGGGTGTGGCACACGGGTTTCTCGGGCGTCGGGGCGGGCGTTCGACCGGGCCGATCGCGGGGCTCAACGCCGGGCTTGGTTCGGGTGACGACGAACGGTCGGTGGCGGGCAATCGTGCGCTGGCGGTCGATGCGGTGCTGCCCGGCGCGCGGCTGGTCAGCGTGTTTCAGGTCCATTCGCCCGATTGCATCACGGTAAGCGTGCCCTGGGCCAATGACCGGCGCCCGCAGGCCGATGCGCTGGTCACCGCCCGGCCCGGGCTTCTGCTTGGCGTGGTTACTGCCGATTGCGCACCGGTCCTGCTGGCCGATCGCGTGGCCGGCGTGATCGGCGCGGCACATGCCGGGTGGAAGGGGGCGCTCGCCGGGGTAACCGACAACACGATTGCGGCGATGGAGGCACTGGGTGCGCGGCGCAGCCGCATCACCGCTGCGGTCGGCCCGTGCATCGCACAGGCGAGCTATGAGGTGGACCAGGGCTTCGTCGATAGGTTCTGTGCCGCGGATCGCAACAGCGCCCGCTTTTTCTCCGACGGCGTTGCGGGCCACGCGCAGTTCGATCTCGAAGGCTATGTCGCGGCCCGGCTGGAATCAGCGGGAATCGGTGCGGTGGAGAAACTTGGGCTTGATACCTACCCCGATCCCGCGCGGTTCTATTCGTTCCGCCGCGCGACCCACTTGGGCGAGCCCGACTATGGGCGCCAGATCTCGCTGATCGGCCTGGCCTAGCAAGATGCAAAGCCCGCAACAGCCATGCACAAATAGACAGTTGGCAGGCGCATGACCCTCGTCTATCAGGCGCGCCAATCGGGCCGTTCACCCGGCACTTGCGGGGCGCGGACGGTTCGAATAGGGGCTTCCTGACAGCAGGATTTGGTTGGGCCTGACCGGATGCGCGGAAGCGCGCAAAAGGAGGGCCAGCAGTAACAGGATCGGTTCGACCATGGCACAAGATGCGGGCATCGACACACCGGCCGCCGAGGGTGGCGAAGGTGTGCGGCGGCGCGATTTCATCAACATTGCGGCAGTCAGCGCGGCCGGTGTCGGCGGGGTAACCGTCCTCTATCCGCTGATCAGCCAGATGTGGCCTTCGGCCGACGTTCTGGCCGAAGCATCGACCGAGATCGATCTTTCTGCAATCCAGCCGGGCCAGACGATCAAGGCGCTGTTCCGCAAGCAGCCGCTGTTCGTGCGAAACCTGACCGCTGAAGAGGTCAAGAAGGCCACCGACGTCGACAACAATCCTAAGGAATTCGCTGCCTTGCGCGAGCCGCAGACGCTGGCCGACCGGACCAAGCCGGGCAAGGAAAACTGGCTGATCACGATGGGCGTGTGCACTCACCTTGGCTGCGTGCCGCTGGGCGCGGGTCCGGGCGAAGAGGCCAGCCGAGGTGCTTTCGGCGGCTATTTCTGCCCGTGCCACGGCTCGGCCTACGATACCGCCGCGCGCATTCGCAAGGGTCCGGCTCCACGGAACCTCGAAGTGCCGCCGTATGAATTCACGTCAGACACCGTCGTCACGATCGGTTGAGGTAGACCAAGATGAGCTTCCCCTGGGCAAAGCAGTACACTCCCAGCCACCCCGCAATGGTCTGGCTCGATGAGAAACTCCCGCTTCCGCGCCTGATCTACGGCGCGGTTGGCGGCGGCTATGAAGTGCCGCGCAACCTCAACTATTTCTGGAACTTCGGCTTCCTGGCCGGACTGTGCCTGATGATCCAGATCGTCACCGGCATCGTGCTGGCCATGCATTTCGCGCCGAACACCGGACTTGCCTTTGATTCTACCGAGCACATCATGCGCGACGTCAATTGGGGCTGGCTGCTGCGCTACGCGCACTCGAACGGTGCTGCATTGTTCTTTGCGGTGATCTACCTGCACATTTTCCGCGGGTTCTACTTCGGTTCGTACAAGGCCCCGCGCGAGATGATCTGGCTCCTGGGCGTGGTCATCTTCCTGCTGATGATGGCCACCGCCTTCATGGGGTACGTGCTGCCATGGGGCCAGATGTCCTACTGGGCGGCGCAGGTTATTACCGGCTTCTTCACCGCCTTCCCGCTGGTCGGCGACGGCCTCAAGGAATGGCTGCTCGGCGGATTTGCGCCCGATAACGCGACGCTCAACCGCTTCTTCTCGCTGCACTTCCTGCTGCCCTTCGTGATCCTCGGCGTGGTGATCCTGCACATCTGGGCGCTGCATATCCCGGGCTCGTCGAACCCGACCGGGGTCGAAGTAAAGAGCCAGAGCGACACCGTGCCGTTCCATCCCTACTACACCGCCAAGGATGGCTGGACGGTCGGGCTGTTTATGGTGATTTACGGCCTGTTCGTGTTCTACATGCCCAATTCGATGGGCCACCCGGACAACTATATCCCGGCTAACGTGATGCAGACCCCGGCGCACATTGTGCCCGAATGGTACTTCTGGCCGTTCTACGCGATCCTGCGCAGCTTCACCCAGCCGCTGCTGTTCATCCCGGGCAAGCTGATGGGCGTGCTGGCCATGTTCGCGGCGATCCTGGTGTGGTTCATAATGCCGTGGCTCGATCGGTCGCCGGTCCGTTCGGCGACTTACCGCCCGCTGTACCGCAAGTTCTTCTGGGCGCTGGTGCTTGACGTGCTGGTGCTGGGTTACTGCGGTGTCTCGCCGCCGGAACAGCCCTACATCCTGATCGCGCAGCTCGCGACGATCTACTACTTCGCCCACTTCTTCATCATCGTGCCGATC
>JANOAD010000164.1:0-9464 GCA_031410955.1 Novosphingobium sp.
TGACGTTCGAGGCCTCGAGCATGCCCTGGCGGATCGCGCCGCGGCTGCCATCGCCCGCGGCGCCGATCTGCGCCGCGCCGCTTGCTGCGGTTTCGGCAAGAAAGTTGTCGCCCAGCGCCTGCAGCCCGGCCGGGTTGGCGAAGCTGGCAATGGTGATCTGGCCGATCTCGGTCGGCTGGGCATTGCCGGCGGTGGTGACGCTGACCGTGCCGTCCTGCGCGACCGTGACCGAGGAGGCGTCGTCGGGAATCGCGATCGCCGGCTGCACCGCATAGCCTTGCGCGGTGACCAGCTGGCCTTCTGCGGAGCGGCTGAAATTGCCCGCGCGCGTATAGCCGAGCTTGCCGCCGGGCAGCTGGACCTGGAAATAGCCGTCGCCGTCAAGCGCGAGGTCAAGGCTGTTTCCGGTGGTGCTGAGCGTGCCCTGCGTGACGATCGAACTGGTCGACTGGACCGAGACCCCGGTGCCGAGGTTGAGCCCGGTGGCATAGGCGCTTTCGTTCGAGCTCTGCTGTCCGGCCACGCGCTCGTCCTGGTAGGCAAGCGTGGCAAAGTTGGCGCGGTCGCGCTTGAACCCGGTGGTGCCGATGTTCGCCAGGTTGTTGGCGATCACCCGCATCCGCGAATCCTGGGCCTCAAGGCCGGTGCGAGCGACGTGCAAGGCTGAAGTTGGCATTGAAAAATCTCCTGGAAAATCAGCTCATCCGCAGCAGGCTGGCGCCGTGCTCGTCGAGCTCCTTGGCGGTCGCGACCAGCTTGGTGCGCATTTCGAACAGGCGCTGCGCCTCGACCATCTGGACAAGGACTTCGCTCGGGCGGACATTTGATTGTTCGAGGCTGCCGGCAATCAGCTTGGCATCAGGGTCCTGCGGCAAGGCTCCGCCGCCGAAGACGCGGAATAGCCCGTCGAGACCTTTCTCGATGCGGCTGCCGCGCCATGAGGCGAGCTTGATCCGCTCGACCTGTTGCGGCGGGGCGGTGGGATCGGTCTTGCTGCGCACCAACATCGCGCCATCGGGACCGATGCTCACATCGCTGCCAGGAGGCACGCTGATCGGGCCGCTTTCGCCCAGTACGGGCGCACCATCGCCGTTGGTGATCACCCCGGCAGGCGAGACCGTAAGGTCGCCGCGCCGGGTATAGGCTTCGCTGCCATCGCTGGCCTGGACCGCGATCAGCGCCTCGCCGTTCACCGCCACGTCGAGCGCGCGGCCGGTTTCGATCAGCGCGCCGGGATCCATCTGCGCGCCGTAAACGACTGCATTGGTCATCGCGCGGACTTCCAGGCTCGGTCCTTCGAGCGTGGTCGGCGTCGTTGCCATAACCTCGGCGCGGAACCCGGGGGTCTGCGCGTTGGCCATGTTGTTGGCGATCATCCGTTCGCGCGCCATCGAGGCGTTCATGCCCGAAACGGCGGTCCAGATCAGGCGGTCCATGAGCTAGCCCTAGGTCCGCAGGTTGATGATGGTCTGCGACAGCTGGGTCGCGGTGTCGATTGCCTTGGCGTTGGCCTGGAAATAGCGTTGGGCGGTGATCAGCCCGACCATCTCCTCGGCAATGTCGACGTTGGATTGTTCGAGGCTGCCTGACAGGATCGTACCGAAGCGCGAGGTGCCCGGCTGATTGTAGGTCGCCGTGCCGGAAATCCCGGTCGCTTGCCAGTTCTGGCCGCCGGTTTGCAGCAGGCCCGAAGGCGCGACAAACGAGGCCAGCGCGACCACCCCGATCGACTGGGTCGACCCGTCGGCGTAGCTCGCGATCATCGAACCGTCTGACTTGACGTTCACCGCGAGGAAATCGGACCCGGCAGCGTTGGTCAGCGGGGCCTGGGCATCGATTGGCGTGGTCGAGGTGACGTTGCCCGCGGCGTCGACCGGGAGCACCTGCAGCCGGTTGGCGCCGCTGTCCATCACGAAGCCCGCGCCATCCATCGCGAAGTTGCCGTTGCGGGTGTAGAAGGTCTTGCCCGACAGCGCGTTGACCGTGGTGAAGAACCCGTCGCCGTTGATCGCCATGTCGAGCGAGGAACCAGTCTGCTGGACCGGGCCCAAGGAAAAGTTCTGGTCGATCGACAGCACGGTCGAGCCCAGTCCCTTGATCAGCTTGGGGTTGCTCGCCGCGCTACCCGAAACGAGATCGGAAAAGTTGATCCGGCTCTTTTTGAACCCGGTGGTCTCCGCATTGGCGAGGTTGTTGGCAATCACCGAAAGTTCGGTCTGGGCATTCTTGAGGCCGTTGAGCGAGGTGTAGAACGACATGTGAGGTCTCCCTTAGATTGTGGTGCTGGCCGCCTTCGCAGCCAGAACCTGGTCAAGCTGGGCGGAGATCGCCTTCAGCGTGGTGTTGATGTTCTCGATCCCCGAGAGCGAGGAGAACTGCGCCATCTGCGCGATCATCTCCTTGTTATCGACCGGATCAGTGGGGTCCTGCTGCTTCATCTGCGTGGTCATCAGGCGGATGAAGTCGGCCTGGCCAAGGACCTGCGAAGGGGCCTTGGTCGCGGTGGCGGCGGCGGTGCTAATCGCGGATATGGTCATTTCACTTCATCCTCATCGTATCGAGCATCAACTGCTTGGCGGTGGACAGCGCTTCGACCAGGTTCTGGTACTGGCGCGAGGCGTCGAGCATCTCGGTCATCTCGGCGTTTTCATCGACCGGGGCGGTCCACACGTCGCCGTTGGCATCGGCGAGCGGGTGGTTGGGACTGTGTTCCTTGACCGGCGCCGCGCTCTCGCGGACCACGCTGCTCACGCGCACGGTCGAAAGCCCGCTGGCACGGTCGAAATCTTCGGCGAACACCGCGCGCACCGGGCGATAGGCGCTCTCTTCGGTCGACGAGACCGAGCCGGCGTTGGCCAGGTTCGAGGAAGCGGCGTTCATCCGCACCAGCTGGGCGGACATGCCGCGCTGGGCGACGCCGAACAGGGTGAGGGGGGCTGGACCGGCCATCGTCAATCGCCCTTCAGCGCGCGGGTCACGGTGTCGATCCGGTCGCGAATGAAGGAGAGCGTAGCTTCGTAGCCCACAGCGTTTTCGGCAAAGGCGGTCTGCTCGGTCGCCATTTCGACTGTGTTGCCGTCGAGGCTGGGCATCACCGGTACGCGATACCCTGTGGCTCCGGTGGCGGCGCGATCCGCGCTCTGGCCCTTTTCGCTGGCGCGCAGGGCGGCACCGAAATCGATGTCGCGCGCCTTGTAGCCAGGGGTCCCGGCATTGGCGATGTTCGAGGTGATCAGGCCGAGCCGCTGCGACCGCAGCTGAAGCGCTACCCCATGAATTCCGAACAGGCTGCTGGCCATCTGCAGGCTCCTTCGCACGATTGCGTGAAGCCGAATGAGCAAGCGCCGTGCCAAATGCGCGATTGGCCGAATTGTGCGGTTCGCCGGGCGGCAGAACCGGCAAGTGCCTGCCACAACCGGCAAATATGTGCCGTTTGCTGAAACTGCCGCGGGGAGGCCGTTCTGATGTTCTGAACAAGGAGCACATCCGCCCATGAACCTGATGAACCTGATCGATGGACCCTCGGCGCTGATCGTCTTCGGCGGCACCGCGCTCGCCACCGTGCTTCGCGCGGGCGCGAGCGATTGCCGCGTGACGCTCGGCAAGCTGCGCCAGCTCGGCGCCGCGCCGTTCGATCCCGACCGTGCCCGCGGCGAGCTTGCCGCACAGATCCAGGAGATCCAGCGCGACGGCCTGCTGCGCGCGCATTCGCACCACTTCGGCGACAGCGAATTTGACGAGGCGACCGACGCGCTGATTACCCGCCGCTCGGTCCCCGCGCTGCTTGCCGCGCATGAGGAACACCGCGCACGGCGGGTCAAGGAAAGCGACCGCGCGGTGCAGACGCTGGCGCAGGCCGCGGAACTGTCACCGGTGTTCGGGCTTGCCGGAACGCTGATCTCGCTCAGCCAGCTGCCCGGCGAAGGGATGGCGCAGGGCTCGTTCAGCGGCGCGATTTCGATGGCGGTGGTGACCACGTTGTACGGCCTGCTTGGCGCCAACCTGTTGCTCGCCCCGCTCGCCCGGATTGTCGAGCGCAAGGCTGCGGCCGAAGAGGCGGACCGGCAAGCGGTGATCGACTGGATCGCGGCGCAGGTCGAACCGGCGACCCAGCCGCGCACATTGCGCCCCGCAGTAGCTGCGCGATGATCGCCCGAATGGGCAGCGGCTGGCAGACTGTGCTTGCCGACCTGTCCTTGATCCTGTTCATGATCACCGCCGCTGCAGTGAACGAGGCCAAGTCGCCTACGCAGCAGCTGCCTGCGGCCAAGACCGCGCTTCCGGCGCTGGGCGAACCGGTCGCGGTTTGGAGCGCGGCAACGGGCGCGCCGCCGCTGTCCGACTGGCTCGCGCGCACTTCCGGCGATCCCCGCCTGCGCCTGACGATCCTCGCCCCGCCGGCCGCGGCCCAAGCCGCGCTGGACCTTGCGAGCGCCAGCGGCCGCGCGGCTCGGGTGCTGATCGAACCCGGCATGCAAGGCGCGCCGCTCGCCACACTGACATATGACCAGACCGGACTGGCACAGCCTTTGCCTCAGCAAGCATCGATGCCGTCTGCGACGCAGGAGAAATTGCCATGACCCGAACCCTTGCAGCGCTCGTCGCCTTGCTCGCTGCCAGCCCTGCTTTTGCCCAGTCATTCGTCGACCTCGCCGAGGTTGACCGCCAGGTTGCCGAATTCACCGGTGCGCAGATCGGCGCGCCGGGCGGAGCAGCACAAGGGGCGGACCGCCGGCTCAGGCTTACGCCCTGCCCGCAAGGGCTGACGCTTGGCTGGTACGGCGCGGGGCGTTCCGCGGTCGAAGTGCGCTGCCCGGTTGCGGGCGGCTGGAAGCTTTACGTACCGCTGACCGGCGGCGGCAGTGTCGGGATTGCAGCCCAGCCGCCGGTGGTAGTGCGCGGCGATGCGGTGACGGTGCGGGTCAGCGGTGAAGGCTTCGCCGTGTCGCAAAGCGGCGAGGCGCTTGAGAGCGGGCCGTTCGGCGCGTGGATCAAGGTGCGCGGAACCGCGCCCGATGCCCCGGTGCTGCGCGCCAGGGTGATCCGTCCGGGGCTGGTCGGCATGGAATTGCCGTAGAGCGGCAGGGGGCTGCCAGATGCCCTTAACTGGATGGCCGCCCTGTCGTTCTGACTTGGGTAGCAATCAAGGAGCGGCGAGATGCCCCCCATCGAATTGGGCCCCTTGGGCCCGCAAGCGGCCCGCGCCGTGCGCGCGGTGGATGCAAAGACTGTTGGCGACAAGCCGGTCCAGGGCCGTGCCGTCGCCAATGAGGTGGCGCGCAGCCACGCGTCGGACAATTCGGCGGTAGTGCGCAGCGCTGCGCTCGATCCGGGCGCAGTGCCGGTCGATGCCGATCGTGTCGCGGTGATCCGCAAGGCGATCGAACAGGGCCACTATCCGATCCTTCCGGCCAAAGTGGCCGATGCGATGATCGCCGCAGGATTGCTGTTGAGGAGCGGGAAATGAGCGAAGGCGGGGCGATGCGCGAACAGCTGCGGCAGATGATTGCCGTGCTGCAGGCCGAGCGGCAGGCGCTTGCCGGGCTTGACCTCGACGCGCTGATGGGTGCGGCGCAGGACAAGGCGCGACTGTGCGGCACGCTCGACACGCATTCGCCCTTCCTAGGCGAGCACGGAATCGACGACGAATGCCGCGGCTTGCTCGACGCAGCGCGGCGTCTGAACGAGGTAAACCGCCAGGTTCGCAACCTGATCGCGGCCAATGTCGCGGCTCGGCTCGATGCGCTGACCGGTTCGCCTGCGCTCTACCGCGCCGGTGCGGCGGCGGCTCCGGCCTGCGGGTACGTCACTCCCCGAAGCTAAGGGGCGGATAAACTGGCACGCCCCTTGCTCTGGCTCATGCACATAGTTGCAGGAGCCTCGCTTGAGCGAACCTCGATCCATTGCCGCAATACCTTCCGCGCCGCAGGTGCGCAGCGCGATCGCGCGCGCTTCGCAGGCGACCGGCGTCGACTTTGCCTACCTGCTGGGAGAAGCACGGCTCGAATCGAGCCTCAACCCCAATGCCCGCGCCGGCACATCCAGTGCTGCCGGGCTGTACCAGTTCACCGGCGGCACCTGGCTGCAGACGCTTGACCGCCACGGCGCGGTGCACGGCATGGGCTGGGCTGGCGACGCGATCAGCGGGGGCCGGGTCAGCGATCCAGCGCTGCGCGCAACCATCATGGACCTGCGCTACGATCCCGATGCCGCCGCGCTGATGGCGGGCGAGCTCGCCAACGATAACCGCGTGGCCTTGACCGGCGTGCTCGGGCGCGAACCCGATGCGGGCGAGCTTTACCTTGCCCATTTCCTCGGATCTGTCGGAGCGGGGCGGTTCCTGACCGCGCTCGCCGCCGATCCTGCGCAGAGCGCGGCGGCGCTGTTCCCCGCTGCGGCAGGCGCCAACCGCGCGATCTTTTATGACGGAGCCGGTGCGGCGCGATCGCTCGGCGCGGTGATGGACCTCATCCGCGGCAAGATGGCTGCGGCGATGGGCGACCTGAGCCCCCCCCCTTCAGGGGAGGGGTTGGGGTGGGGCATGTCCCAACTCGCGACCTCCGAATTTCCGGACAGTCCCCACCCCCCGACCCCCTCCCCTGAAGGGGAGTGGGGGAAAGTGTCGATGGCCGAAACGCTCGCCGCCACCTTCGGCAGCGGGCCCGATAGCATGATCCCGCCGCACGTCCGCGCGGCCTATGGCAAGCTCCAGGCGTTCGGGCTGTGACCGCGTTGCTCAAGCGCTTCAAGCTGAGCGGCTTTGCGCTCCCCGCCGGGATCCTGACGCTGATCGGATTGATGATCGTGCCGACCCCGGCGCTGCTGCTCGATGGCTTCTTCGTGCTCAACATCGCGCTGTCGGTGGCGATCCTGATGGCCGCGATGAACGCCGAAAAGCCGCTCGATTTCTCATCCTTCCCTTCGGTGTTGCTGTTCGCGACCTTGCTGCGGCTGTCGCTCAACGTCGCCTCGACCCGGGTCGTCCTCGTGAACGGCCACCAGGGCGGCGCGGCGGCGGGCCATGTGATCGAGGCCTTCGGGGCGTTTCTCGTCGGCGGTAATTTTGCGGTCGGGTTGTTCGTCTTCGCGATCCTGATGATCATCAACATGGTCGTGGTGACCAAAGGCGCGGGCCGAGTCTCGGAAGTTTCCGCGCGGTTCACGCTCGATGCCTTGCCGGGCAAGCAGATGGCGATCGACGCCGACCTCGCCGCCGGGCTGCTCACCGCCGACGAAGCCAAGGCGCGCCGCCGCGAAGTGGCAACCGAGGCCGACTTCTACGGCTCGATGGATGGTGCGAGCAAGTTCGTGAAGGGCGATGCGATCGCCGCGCTGCTGATCCTGGGGGTCAACATTATCGCCGGCTTCACGCTGGGTATGATCAGCCACGGGCTATCGGCCGGAGACGCCGCGCAGAAGTATGTGACCCTCGCGGTCGGCGATGCATTGGTCGCGCAGGTACCTTCGCTGCTGCTGTCGATTGCCGCGGCGGTGATCGTCACCCGCGTTTCGGACGCGCGCGACCTCGCCGGGCAGATCGGCGGCCAGCTGGGCAATCCGGCGACCTGGCTGCCGGTGGCGGTGATCCTCGGCGCGATCGGCATGATCCCGGCGATGCCGCAGACGGTGTTCCTGCCCGCTGCGGGCTTGACGCTGTGGCTGTGGCGCAAGCTCAGCCAGCGAGCCGCGCGGCCAGCTCCGCCGGCCGAAGCGCCGCCGCCGTTCGATCCCGGACGGATCGAACTGGATGACGTGTCCGACCACACGTTGGTCACGATCGAGCTTGGCTACGGCCTGATCCACCTGATCGACGACAAGCGCGGTTCGCCGTTGGTCGCCCGCCTGACCGGGGTGCGCAAGCAATTGAGCCAAGCCTTCGGCTTCGTCGTGCCGCAGTTTCGCGTGCGCGACAGCCTCGAGATCGGTCCCAACGATTACCGCATCGTGCTGGGCGGGGTGCCGCTGGGCGGGGGTGATCTGCGCGCCGACCAGACACTGGCGATCGACGCGGGCGATGTCACCGGCCCCAGCCGTCTCAAGGGTACGCCGACCACCGACCCCAGCTTCGGCTGCCCCGCGCTGTGGATCGACCCGGCGCAGCGCGACCTTGCGATTGCCGAAGGCTACCTGACGGTGGACGCCAGCACGGTCGTCGCGACCCAGCTCAACCAGCTCCTTGCGGAACGGCCGCAGGCGCTGTTCGGCCCGGATGAACTCAAGGCGATCCTCGACGGGGTCAAGGAACGCGCCGCGGGCCTCGTCGAGGCAGTCTATCCTGCGCCGCTCAATCTGGCCGCGCTGACCCGGCTCATGCGCGCGCTGCTCGAAGACGGGCTGCCGATCGGCCATCCGCTGCCAATCCTTTCGGCCGTGGCCCAGGCGGTGCAACAGACCCAGGACCATGACCGGATGATCGAGCTGGTCCGCGCCGAACTGGGCGCGGCGATGGTCGCGCGGATCTGCCCGCCTGACGCGCGCCTGCCGGTGCTGACGCTCGATGCCGGGCTTGAAAACGCGATCGTTCAGGGCCTGACCGATCCCTTGACCGGACAGCCGGTGATCGAGCCCGACCTGGCCAATTCGATCGGCGAGCACATTGCCGCGCTGATCGCGGAGCGCGGCGCGAGCGCACCGCCGATGGCGCTGGTGGTCCAGCCGCGTGCCCGCCGCGCACTTGCCGCGCTGCTGCGGCTGCGCGCGCCCAGCTGCCTCGTGCTGTCGATCGCCGAACTGCCGCCCGCGCAGGCCATCGAGGTCGTCGCCGTCATCGGCGCGCCGCAGGCCGCACCGCAATTCGAACCGGAGAGAGAGTTCGCATGATCCACGACAAGCACCTCAGCGTTCCCCGCGCCTATCAGGGCCACATCGCCGAGCGCGTGCAGCGCTTCGTGCCGATGGTCCGCCGCCTCGCCTGGCACGTCCACGGCAGCGGGCGGCAGGGGATCGAACTGGAAGATCTGATGCAGGCGGGAATGGTCGCGCTGACCGAGGCCGCGCAGCGCCACGCCGGGCCGGGCGAGGACGGTTTTGCCGCCTATGCCAAGATGCGCGTGCGCGGGGCCATGGTCGACCTGATTCGCCGCCACGTGCCGCTCGCCCGCAGCGCGGCACGGCACGAATCAAAGGTCCGTTTCGAATCGATCGACGAGGCCTATTCGGACAGCGACCTCGCCTTCGCCGACCAGCGGCCGGACAGCTTCGCACTGCTGGCGGACGAGGAATTGCGCGGGGCAGTGGCCGGGGCGATCGCGGCACTGCCTGAGCGCTTGCAACTGGTGGTGCAGCTCTACTTCGTCGAGGAACTCAACTTGGCCGAAATCGCCGAGACGCTGCAGGTTTCGGTCCCGCGGGTGCATCAGCTCAAAGCCCAGGCGCTCGACGCGCTGCGCACGTCGCTGGGCGGTGTGGCCGAAATCTTCTGAACGAGGCTCCCCCTCTG
This sequence comes from Novosphingobium sp., assembly GCA_031410955.1. Classification (GTDB taxonomy): domain Bacteria; phylum Pseudomonadota; class Alphaproteobacteria; order Sphingomonadales; family Sphingomonadaceae; genus Novosphingobium. The sequence continues at coordinate 9,440 of JANOAD010000164.1, forward strand.
GGGGAGGTGGCCCGCCGCAGGCGGG
>JANOAD010000165.1:0-13930 GCA_031410955.1 Novosphingobium sp.
GGGCTGGATGGCGCGGCTCAACCGCACCGTGTTCACCAAGCGCGAAGCCAAGCTCAACATCGCCGAGCAGATCAATGCCTTGCGCGAGGCATTGGCCGATACCTGGTCGGTGGTGATCTTCCCCGAAGGCACGGTGACCGACGGACATTCGCTGCTGCCCTTCAAGACCAGCATGATCAGCGTCCTTGAACCGCCGCCGCCGGGGATGCTGGTCCAGCCGGTGGTGATCGATTACGGACCGGTTGGCGAATGGCTTGCCTGGCTCGACCAGGAAAGCGGGATCAACAATGCCCGCCGGATCTTCGCCCGGCCCGGCACATTTGCGGTCAACCTGTATTTCCTCGACCCGTTCGATCCGCACGATTTTCCCGGCCGCAAGAACATTGCCGCGCAGGCGCGCAAGCAGATCGAAGAGCGGTTGATCGCGGCGCTGGGCAAATCGCTGCGCCCGTTCCGCTATGACCTGCCGATGGTCGGCTACAAGGCTCCGCGCGATGAAGCTTTGGAATCCGCGTAACCCAGCGCTATAGGCCGCGCCCCATGACTGCACCCTCGCCTCCCAAAACCTACCGGGTCAAAAGCTTCGGCTGCCAGATGAACGTCTATGACGGCGAGCGCATGGCCGAGTTGCTCGACCGGAAAGGCATCGCCCCGGCGCAAGAGGGCGAGGACGCCGATCTGGTGGTCCTCAACACCTGCCACATCCGCGAGAAGGCAACCGAGAAGGTGTTCTCCGACATCGGCCGGTTGAAGCGCGAGGACGGTACCAGTCCGATGATCGCGGTCGCCGGCTGCGTCGCGCAGGCCGAGGGGCAGGAAATCATGCGCCGCGCATCGGCAGTGAGTCTGGTGGTCGGCCCGCAGGTCTACCACCGCCTGCCCGAGCTGATCGACGCGGCGAGCAAGGGCGAGCGCGCGATCGATACCGACATGCCGGCCGAGACCAAGTTCGGCGCGCTGCCCGCGCGCCGCAAGGTCGGGCCCACCGCGTTCCTCACCGTGCAGGAAGGGTGCGACAAGTTCTGCACCTATTGCGTGGTGCCTTATACGCGGGGCGCTGAACTCTCGCGGCCCTTCGCCGATCTGGTCGCAGAAGCGCAGCGGCTGGTCGAGGCCGGAGCGAAGGAGATCACCCTGCTCGGCCAGAACGTCAACGCCTGGCGCGATGCCGACGGGCGGGGACTGGAACGCTTGATCGAGGCGCTGGCGCTGATCCCCGGGCTAGCTCGGATCCGCTATACCACCAGCCACCCCAACGACATGACCGACGGGCTGATCGCGGCGCACCGCGACATTCCGCAGCTGATGCCGTTCCTGCACTTGCCGGTCCAGGCGGGCAGCGACCGGGTGCTCAAGGCAATGAACCGCAGCCACACCGTAGCGAGCTACCTTGCGGTGCTCGACAAGGTCCGCGCGGCGCGCCCGGACATCGCGCTGTCGGGTGACTTTATCGTTGGCTTCCCGGGTGAGTCCGACAGCGAATTCGAAGAGACCCTGCGGCTGGTCGAAGCGGTCGGCTATGCGCAGTGCTTCAGCTTCAAGTATTCGCCCCGCCCCGGCACTCCCGCCGCAACCATGGATGGGCAGGTCCAGGCTGCAGTGATGGATGAACGGCTGCAGCGCCTGCAGGCCGCGATCAACGCGGGACAGGCGGCCTTCAACGCAGCGAGCGTCGGGCGGACCTGCGACGTGCTGATCGAGCGCGCGGGACGCCGAGCCGGACAGTGGCTGGGCAAGTCGCCGTGGCTGCAATCGGTGCATTGCGATCACCAGGCGGCAATCGGCGATGTGGTCCGTCTTCAGCTCGTCGAAGCAAGGCCGAATTCACTGCGCGGCACGCTGGCGCCGTGACCCAGGCCGGATTCTGGGAGCGCGGCTATTTTCTCGCCGAGACGCTGCTTGACGCCGAACAAATTTCCTTCGTGCGCAGCGCGATGGACGCCTCCCGCCGCACCGGCGCGATGCATCGCAGCCAGGGCAGCACCGTGCCGGTAGCCGCGCTTAACGAATACGCGCCGCTGGGCGGCGAGGCGATGCTGCTGCAATGCCGGCCCGCAATCGAGGCGGTCGTCGGGCGCGAGCTGGTGCCGGCTTATGCCTTCTGGAGAATTTACGAGCGCGGCGCGGCGCTGCTGCGCCATGTCGATCGCAATGCCTGTGAAGTCAGTGCGACAATCACCGTGGCCATCGACCCCGAGAGCGCAGACTGGCCGATCATGGTCGAAGGGCTCGATGGGACTAGCGCTGCACTTGCACTGCGCCCGGGCGATGCCGCGGTCTACCTCGGCTGCCAGGTTCCGCACTGGCGCGACCCATTGCCCGGCGCGTCGCAGCACCAGCTGTTCCTGCACTACGTCCTCAAGGATGGACCCAATGCCGGGCTTGCTTTCGATGGCCGGACCAAGCTGCGCCTTGGCATCGAGCCTGAAGGCTGACGCGAAACGGCCCGCGGGATTAGTCCCGCGGGCCGCCGTTCAGCAATTACCGGTTCTTACCAGAAGAAGCCGCTGATCACGCGCAAAACGCGGCCAGTGCGGATATCGACCAATACCACGTCGTTGCCGTAGCGAACCCAGCGGTGGTTATAGCCCGGGGCCGGCAGGCGGTAAGTGCCATAGTCGTTCACCCAGTAGCGGTTCGAGAAAGAAACGTCGGCTGAAAGGTGTAACCAACGCTGACCGGGCGGTAACGCATCCCGCGCGGGGCGTTGTAGGTGCCGCGCTGGTACACCTGGCGGTGCGACTTGCGATAGTCGCGCCAGTCTTCCTTCAGCTCGCGGCGGTCTTCGCGGGTTTCCTGGCGGGCGCGCTGGGCTTTCTTCCAATCGCCCTGGCGCACTGCCTCGCGCACATCGCGCTGGTCGCGGCGGACCTCCTGCTGGCCGCGGCGCACTTCGCCTGCGCTCTGCGCACTGGCCATCGCCGGGACGAGGGTTGATGCCGCAAGCGCGGCAATGAGAATCTTACGCATGGATATGCTCCTTGAGTGCTATAATCGCGCGGTGACGATGCAGCGGGTTTAGGCGGCTTCCGCTGAACCTGCCGGGAACCTTCCGGTCACCCGCGGTCCACGAATGTCGCGCCAATGCGACAGCTGTCGCGGTCAACGATGACTGTGCAAAAAGGCAGGCTGTCCTGCAGCTTGCCGGTCATCGTCTCTTGCCACAAACTCGCGGGGGCCTATCTTGTTCCCTGCGTCCCTCGCGGCGATGGGCGGCCTTATCGAAGGGAGTGCGCTCCACCCTATATGTCCCGCAAACAACCCCGCGCTTATCACGGCGCATCCGATCATGCCCCCATCCGCCAAGCTCCGCCTCGCGCTCGGAGCGAGATCGAATTCGAAGAGGCCACCGTGCTCGGCGCATTGTTCGGGCAGTTTGATGCCAACCTGGTGCAGATCGAGAACCGGCTGGGGGTCTATATCGCGGCGCGGGGCAACAAGGTGCAGATTGAGGGCCCCGAAGAACCCGTCGCCCGCGCCCGCGATGTCCTCAAAGGCATGCACCAGCGGCTGATGGTCGGGCAGGAGCTTGATCCCGGCGTGGTCGAATCGCTGATCGTGATGTCGGCCGAACCGACGCTCGAAGGGATCGTCTCGGGCGAGGACGGGGCGCCGGGCGTGATGATCCGCACCCGCAAGAAGACCATCGTTCCGCGCAGCGCGATGCAAATCGAATACATGCGCGCACTCGCCAGCAAGGATATGATCTTCGCGCTCGGCCCGGCGGGCACCGGCAAGACTTATGTCGCGGTGGCGCAGGCGGTATCGCAGCTGATCACCGGCTCGGTCCAACGGCTGATTCTGTCGCGCCCGGCGGTCGAAGCGGGCGAACGGCTCGGCTTCCTCCCCGGCGACATGAAGGAAAAAGTCGATCCGTATCTGCGCCCGATTTACGATGCACTGTACGACTGCATGCCGCCCGAACAGGTCGAGCGACGCATTGCCTCGGGCGAGATCGAGATCGCGCCGATCGCTTTCATGCGCGGGCGCACGCTGGCCGATGCCTTCGTGATCCTTGATGAAGCGCAGAACACCACGCGCGAGCAGATGAAAATGTTCCTCACCCGCTTCGGCCAGAACAGTCGCATGGTGGTCTGCGGCGATCCCAAGCAGGTCGACATCCCCGGCGGTCCGCCGCTGAGCGGACTCAACGACGCGGTCGCTCGGCTGGAAGGCGTCGAAGGCATCGCCATAACCCGGTTCACCGTCGCCGACGTGGTTCGCCACCCGATCGTCGGGCGGATCGTCGAGGCCTATGAGGGGAAGGATGCCTGATGGCGACCGATCAGCGGACGGTCGACATCCTGCTCGAACAGCTGACCTCGGTTGAAGCCCTGTCCGCGCGCAAGATGTTCGGCGAATACGCCCTCCAATCTGGCGGCAAGACCGTCGCATTGATTTGCAACGACCAGCTGTTCGTCAAACCAACGGCAAGGGGCCGGGCCTTTATTGGTGACCCCGATGAAGCCCCGCCCTACCCCGGCGCCAAACCCAGCCTGCTGATCGATGCCGAGCGCTGGGACGATGCCGACTGGCTGAGCGAGCTGCTGCGCATAACAATTGCCGAGGTCCCCGCACCAAAGCCGAAAAAGCCGAAAAAGCCGAAGAAGTTCTGACAGGCTGCGGAAATCGGACGGGAGGCCTATGCCTCTTTGCTAAGGCCGAACCATGCTGACATTAGACATCGATTCGTCTTGGCCTGTGCCGCCCGATTGGGAGGCGCTGGTTGTGCGTGCCGCCTCCGCCCTCGCCCAGGTCACTCCCGCGCTCGCCAACCCGCGCCTGTCAGCCAGCCTGCTGTTTGCCGACGACGCCGAGGTCCACACGCTCAACCGTGAATGGCGCGGGAAGGACAAGCCGACCAATGTGCTGTCGTTCCCGATGCTTGAACGCGAGGACTTGCTGGCGCTCGCTCCCGAAGGCCCGCCCGAAATGCTCGGCGATATCGCGCTGGCGCTGGAAACCTGCCAGCGCGAAGCGGCGGATAAGGGCATCAGCCTTGAGCACCACACCACGCACTTGCTGATCCATGGTTTCCTCCACCTCGCCGGCTACGATCACGAAACTTCGCCAGAAGATGCACGTGAAATGGAAGATCTCGAAATAAAGGCACTTGCGCTTCTTGCAATCGCCGACCCATATGGCGACCACGACGAGACCTAAGGATTCTGGCACTTAATGGCCGAGGGCACTTCCGGAGATGGCGATAGTAGGAGCTGGCTGAGCCGGATGGTGCGCCGTGCGCTCAGCATAGGCGAATCCGACCAGTCGCTGCGCGCCCAGCTTGAAGAAGCGATCGACGAGCACGAGGAAGACGGCGGCGCGACCGATGCCGAGGGCGATCTCTCCCCGCTCGAACGCCAGATGCTGCGCAACCTGTTGCACTTCAGCGAGCATGATGCCGACGACGTGGCGATCCCGCGCGGTGAAATCGTCGCGATTGCCTCCAGCGCGAGCTGGGAAGATCTGGTCGCCTCGTTTGCCGAACACGGCCATTCGCGCCTGCCGGTTTACGGTGAAACGCTCGACGAAATCATCGGTATGGTGCTGATCAAGGACGTTTTTCCGTTCCTCGCCGAGGGTAAGGTGCCCAAGGACTGGACCACACTGCTGCGCCAGCCGCTGTTCGTGCCGCAAGCGCGCAACGCGCTCGACGTACTTAACGACATGCGTGCCAGCCGGGTACACTTGGCCGTAGTGGTCGACGAATATTCGGGCACCGACGGGATCATCACCTTCGAAGACCTGGTCGAGGAAATTACCGGTGCGATCGAGGACGAGCACGACGATGCGCCCGAAGCCATGCTGGTGCCGCTCGACGGGGGAATGTGGGAAGCCGATGCCCGCGCCGAGCTCGACGAAGTGGGTGCACTGATCGATCCGCGGCTCGGCAAGACCGACGGCGATGTCGATACACTGGGCGGGCTGGCCTTCATGATCGCCGAAGCGGTGCCCAGCCCCGGCGCGATGCTGCACCATCGCAGCGGTTGGAAGCTGGAAGTGATCGCCGGCGACGAAAAGCGCGTCACCCGCCTGCGCCTCCACCCGCCGCCAGCGCCAAGCGAAGGCGAGGAATAGCCGCTTGGCGATCCGCCGCCTCCCCCCACTGCGCGCGATCGAAGCCTTTGTCCGGATTGTCCGGCTGGGCACCGCGCGGGCCGCTGCGGATGAGCTTGGCCTCAGCCCCTCGGCGCTCTCGCGGCGCGTCGCCGCGCTCGAGGAGTTCATCGGCAAGCGGCTATTCACCCGCCAGCACCAGGCCATGAAGCTGACCGACGATGGCCAGGCCTTCTACGACGCGGTCAGCCCGCGCTTCGACGAGCTGGCCGCCGCGGTCGAGGGCCAGGTCGAGGATTCGAAGGTGCTGCGCCTTCACCTTGGAGTGCTTCCCTTGTTCGGCACCCAGCGGCTGTTCCCGCGCCTGCCCGAACTGCGCAAGGCCCACCCCCGGCTGCACATCGATTTCGATACCGCGGCGCATCCCGAAGCCCGGGTCGGCGATACGCTCGACGCGGCGATCGTGCTCGCCAAGCAGCCCGATCCGGCGTTTCACGCGGTGCGGCTCGATCATAATCAGGTCTACGCGTTTACCTCGAAAGCGCTGGCGGCCGAGATTGGCAGCACCCCTGATGCCGAAATACTCGGTCGCCAGACCTTCCTGATCCACACCGAACTGCCCGACAGCTTCGTGGCGTGGAAAAGGGCGCTGGGCATGCCGAGCCTCGCCTCGGCGGCGATCGACCACATGGATTCGGGCCAGCTGATCCTCGAAGCCGCCGCCAACGGCCTGGGCGTGGCGATCATGCACGACGACCACTTCCGCCGCAGCCACGACAATCGCCTCGCCAAGCTATTCGAGGTCGAGGTCGAGAGCCCCTATTCCTACTGGTTCATCTGCCGCCCCCACGCGCTGGAAATCCGCGCGGTCAGGATCTTCCATGACTGGATCGCTGGGGCTGGGCTGTAGCTAACCGGCGGGCATTGCGGCATCATGCCCGAATGAAACGCCGATTCGTCCTCTCAGCCCTTCCCGCAACGCTGATCGCGCTGACAGGCGCCACCAGAGCGAAGAAAGCCCCGCCGCCGCCTCCCCCGCTCGGCGATACCGTGCAGGTCGAGATGATCACCGAGCAGGGCACGATCGTGCTCGAGCTCGATCACAAGCACGCGCCGCTGACGACCGAGAACTTCATGCGCTATGTCGATAGCGGACGATACAACGGTATGACCTTCTACCGCGCGATGCATCTCAATTGGGGGACCGAGCCCAACGGGGTGCTGCAAGGCGGGCTCAACCAGTTTCCGGCGCGGCTGATGAAGCCAGTGGCGCATGAGCCAACCAATGTGACCGGGCTGACGCACAAGGCCGGGACGCTGTCGATGGCGCGGCTGGCACCGGGGACGGCAAACGCCGACTTCTCGATCCTGCTGTCGGACCTGACCTCGTTCGATGCCAACCCGGCCTCGCCCGATCCGGACGCCCGTGCCGGCTATGCCGCGTTCGGGCACGTGGTTTCGGGCATGGATGTGGTGCGCAAGATCTACGATGCGCCGCGCTCGGCGACCAAGGGCGAAGGCTTCATGAAGGGGCAGATGCTCGACCCACAGGTCAAGGTGCTCAAGGTGCGGCGGGCACCGGCGGTCAAGCCGGCCGCACCCGCCCTATAATCATCCCTCGCTGACAACCGCCTTGGTGATCACGCCGGGTTCGCGCGGCGGTTCGCCCTTGGGCAGGTTGTCGACGTTGTCCATCCCTTCGACGACCTGGCCCCACACGGTGTACTGCCGGTCAAGGAAGCTGGCGTCGTCGAACACGATGAAGAACTGGCTGTTGGCGCTGTGCGGCGCATTGGTTCGCGCCATCGAGCAGACCCCGCGAACGTGCGGTTCGTTGTTGAATTCGGCCTGCAGGTCGGGCTTGGACGAGCCGCCCATGCCGGTGCCGTCGGGGCAGCCGCCCTGCGCCATGAAGCCGGGGATCACGCGGTGGAATTTCACCCCGTCATAGAAGCCTTCGCCGGCCAGTTCCTTGATCCGCGCGACATGGCCGGGTGCCAGATCGGGGCGCAGCTTGATCTTGACGTCGCCGCCGGTGCTGAGGTTGAGGGTGAGGTATTCGTCGGCCATTATCGCTAACTCCTTCGCGAATTTGCGAGCCGATATAGGGCGCGCAGGGACAAAGTCACGTCCCCCGGTGCGCACTCGGTTGCTTTTGGTCATTTCCAGCCTAGACCGCTCCCGATGACTCCCGAGGAACTCCTTTCCCTGCGCAGCAAAGCGGCCGATGATGCCGCCCCCGAGGTGCGGCTCGACGAACGGCTCGACAAGGAAAACACCCTCAAGAAAGACTTCGTCCGCCGGGTCCGCGATGCGCTGGACGCGGGCGAAACCGGGCAGGTCTATGACCTGGTCGAACCGCTCCACCCGGCCGACGTTGCCGACCTGTTCGAACTGCTCGATGCCGACGAGCGCCCGGCGCTGGCCAAGGCGATCAGCGATCTGATGAGCGGCGAGGTTTTCGCCGAACTCAACGATCATGTCCGCGAACTGCTGGTCGAATCGCTCCCCGCCGGTGAGGTGGCGGACATCGCCGAGCAGCTCGACACCGACGACGCGGTGGCGATGCTCGAGGACCTCGACGAGGACGACCAGCTGGCCGTGCTCGCCGAGATGGAGCCCGAAGACCGCGCCGCGATCGAGACCGCGCTGTCTTACCCCGAGGAGTCCGCCGGGCGCCTGATGAGCCGCGATTTCGTTGCGGTTCCAGAGCACATGACGGTTGGCGACCTGATCGACTTCCTGCGCGAAGGCCGCGATCTCGCCAACGAATTCTGGGAAGTGTTCATTGTCGATGCGCGGCACCACCCGCTCGGGACCTGTGCACTATCATGGATCCTGCGCGCCCCGCGCGGCATCGCACTGACCGATGTGATGACGCGCGAACAGACTCTGATCCCCGTGACCATGGATCAGGAAGAGGTCGCGCTGCGGTTCCAGAAATACGCGCTGATCTCGGCTGCGGTGGTCGACGAAGACGGCCGGCTGGTCGGGCAGATCACGGTCGATGACGTGGTCCATATCATCCAGGAAGAAGCCGGTGAGGACGCGCTGCTGCTGTCCGGCGCGGGCGATGGCGATATCAACGAGCCGATCAGGTACACGATCCGCACCCGGCTTGTCTGGCTGGTCGTCAACCTCGGTACCGCGATCGTTGCCTCGAGCGTGGTCGGGCTGTTCCAGGGCGCGATCGCCAAGTTCGCGCTGCTCGCGGTGCTGATGCCGATCGTCTCGGGCATGGGCGGCAACGCCGGTACCCAGACGCTGGCGGTGGTGGTGCGCGCGCTTGCCACCAACCAGATCACCAGTTCGAACACCTGGCGGATGATCATCCGCGAATTTTCGATCGCCTGCGCCAACGGGCTGTCGCTCGGGATCCTGATCGGCTCCGGGGTCGGCCTTATCTTCGCCAATCCGCTGCTCGGGATGGTGATCGCCGCGGCGATGCTGATCAACAACCTTGTGGCTGGCCTTGCCGGGATCCTCGTGCCGGTCACGCTCGACAAGCTCAAGATCGATCCGGCAGTATCCTCGGCGGTATTCGTGACCATGGCGACCGACGTGATGGGGTTCTTCTCGTTCCTTGGCCTCGCCGTCCTGAGCGGTCTGGCCTGATGCCGCTGCACCTGACCAAGGTCGCTTTCGGGGCCAAATCACGCGAGGACATGGCAACATGGTTCGCCACCCGCGGCGAGGAAGCGCGGCTGACCACGCGCTACCTGCCCAAACGCCATGCCGAACTGCTTGGCGGTTCACTGTTCTGGATCCTCAAGGGCCAGCTGGTCTTTCGCTCACCGATTCTGGGCTTCGAGGAAGCCGAGGGCGGCAAGACCCATATTGTCATCTCGACCAGGTTGATCCCGCTCTATCCCGGCCCCTGCCGCGCGCACCAGGGCTGGCGCTATCTGGCCGATGAAAACGCGCCGCGCGATCTTGCCGAGGGCGAAAGCGCCGGCGATGCCATTCCGGGCAAACTTGCCAGCGACCTCGCGCGGTTGGGGCTCGTCTAGCTTACCAGACGATCAGACGGGGCACGATCAGCCGTCCGGCGATCCCGGCGAGCACCACGGTCAGCCCGTGCCACATCCCGATATGCACCAGATCACTATGCGGGCAGCCGAGCGAAACCGCGAAAATTCCGCTCGCCCCTGCGGCAACGCCGACTAGCAACCCGGCGCGCGCCGGATCGGGCGGTGCGCCGCGGCGCAGCCACAGCACCAGCAAGGCACCGGTGACCAGCGCCAGCACCAGACCGCAGGTCATGCATGCGGGGCCGTTCATGGCAAGGGTGCCCGATCCGCCGCCAAGCAGTTCACCCAGCAGTACGACCAGCGCCGCCGCGGGCAGCACCGCGGCCATCAGCGCGGTCCAGCCCCAACCTTCACGCCGCAACCCGACATAGGGACGCGCGAGGTCAACCGCCCCCCAGGCCGAAGCGAGCGCCAGCACGAGGAACAACCCTGCCCCGGTAAGCGCCATGGGATCGGGTTGCATGATGCGAAAATCGGCGCGCATCCCGAAGACGGAAAGTGCCAGCAGACAGCCGGCAATCAGCCCGGCCAGCGCCAGCGCCATCCCCCGGCGCTGGCGCAGCGGCGCCATGGGCCTGAGGTCGCTGACCAGTCCGGCGATCAGGGTTTCGGTATTGTCGGCCATTGCAGTCAGCCTCTTTCAACTAAGGTGGCGAGGCGCTTGAGGCCCCGGTGGATGTTGACCTTGACCAGCGATTCGCTCTGTCCGGTGGCGGCCGAAGCCTCGCTGACCGAGCGGCCTTCGATCTTGACCAGTTCGATCGCGCGGCTTTGCGCCGGGGGCAGCGCCTCGAACAAGCGTTCCAGGCTGATCCGGGCGGTGATCCCGGGTTCTTCGGATTCGCCCGCGTGCAGATCGCTGTCGAGCTCCTGCTCGGCGTGGCGATAGACCAGCCGCAGGTGATCGACGAAGCGATAGCGGGCGATCGCCGCGAGCCACGGCAGGAACGAGCGCGCCGGATCGTAGCTCGCCAGCTTGCGGTGCACCGACAGCAGGGTGTCCTGGACCAGATCGTCGAGATCGCCCGGCATCACCCGGCGCCGCAGATAGCGCACCAGCCACTGCCGCGCCGCGCCGAGCAGCGCCGCATAGGCGGCCTTGTCACCCTGCTGCGACAAGGCTGCGAGACGTGTCATGGTGGCATCGTCGGCGATCATCGTGTGCAATTCGCCTCTTTACCTGGTTCGGTTACACGGCGGCGCGCCCCTCACGCTCCACCACCCGCCGCAGCGCGTTGACATAAACCTCGGGCTCCTGCGCGCCGGGGATCATGTATTTGCCCTGCACGATCATCGCCGGGACGCCGGAGATATTCATATCATAGGCTTGCGCTTCTTCCTGCTTGACGATGTGACCCAGCGTTTCGTCATTGAGAGCGGCGCACGCACCGGCCGCGTCGAGCCCTTGTGCGGCCGCGAGTTCAACCAAAACATCGGGATCCGACACATTGCGGCGCTGCTGGAAATGGGCGTCGAACAACGCCAGCTTGAGCCGGTTCTGAACCTCTGCCCCACCTTCGATCAGCGCCCACTTGAGCAATTTGTGCGCGGCGAAGGTGTTGCGCAGCATCGACGGAGGCGGCTCGCCCTCACCCGTGTAGGCGAACGAATAACCCGCGCGTTCGCCCATCCCCAGCATCTGGTCGCGGCCCGCCTTGGCCTGTTCGGGGGTGCGGCCATATTTGCGCGCGATGTGCGCCACGCTCTCTTCGCCTTCGGGCGGCATATCGGGATTGAGTTCGAACGGCAGCCAGCGGATCTCGGCCTCGATCTCGCCCTGCAGCTCGGCCAGACCCTTCTGCAGCTGCGAATAGCCGATGATGCACCACGGGCACATGACATCCGAATAGATGTCGATCGTCAGTTTCTTTGCCTCAGCCATGTTCGAGCCACCATTTGAGCAAGTGATGCGCCACCGCAAATGGCGGCGGGGCGATGAATCGCGCGGCTTCGTCTCCAGCCATTGCCTGCACGACCTCGTCGCGAGTGAACCAGTCGGCCTCGTTAAGCTCGGTCATGTCGATGGTCAGCGCGGGATCGTCGCAATGCGAATGGCAGGCGATCATCAGGCTCGAGGGGAACGGCCACGGCTGGCTGGCGACATAGGTCACGTCGCGCACCCGTACTCCGGCTTCCTCGTGAATCTCGCGCGCCACGGCTTCCTCGATCGTCTCGCCCGGTTCGACGAACCCGGCCAGCGCGGAAAAGCGTTTGGGCGGGAAGCGCGGCTGGCGGCCGAGCAGGACATGGCCCTGATGCTCGACCAGCATGATCGTGACCGGATCGACCCGCGGGAAATGCTGTGCGTCGCACCCCTCGCCGGTGCAATTGCGCTGCCAGCCGCCCTTGGCGAGCACCGTGGGCGCACCGCAGCGCGCGCAGAAGCGGTGCCGCGCGTGCCAATCGACCAGCGCTCGCGCCCCGCCGTATGTGGCCAGTTCAGATGCATCAAGCGCGGCCATCGCCGCCCAGAGCCGCGGGTTGGCCGGAGCGACGCTGCCGATGAGGCCCGGCGCCACTTCGGCAAAGCAGGCCTTGCCGCCGCCCAGCCCCAGGAACACCAGCTCGCTGTCCGGCGCCGCATCGCCCAGCGTGCCCCAGCTGAGCCGCCCTTCGGGATCGAACACCGGATCGAGCCCGTCGAGCCGCAACAGCCGCGCGCGCCAGTCCATCAGCGCCTCGAGCGCGGCGGGATCGGCGCGGATGTGATCCGCCCGGTCGAGCCCGCCCCCGGCAAAGGCGATGGCGCTCACGCCGTGCGCGCTTGCATTGCGGTGAGGTCGGCGCCGACCGCTTTGGGAAACTCCTTGAGGATCGGCAGCTTGCTCGAAGGGATATATTGGACAAACAGGCCGGACCGCAGGCCCAGCTTCATTTGCGCAAAGCCGACGGTCCCGGCAGCTCCAGACCAGCCGAACAGTCCTTCGTCCTTGCCGGTCCCGACCACCCCGCCGGCGCCGAACTGCTGCCCCTCAACATAGCTGCCGGAAAGGTCGGCATGTTCGGGCAGCAGGTTGGAGGTCGCGCTGGCCACCGCGGCCTCGCTCATCACCCGGTTCGCGCCGCTCTTGCCGCGATTGACCAGCATGGCGAGGAACCGGTCGTAGTCGGCCGGCGAGGTGACCAGCCCCGATCCGCCGAACGCGAATGCCGGTGCGGTTTCATAAACCGAAGTGCCGGGGCGGTCGATCGCGACCGGGCCGCCAAGGAAGAAAGCATAATTGGTGGTGAGGCGCCCGGCAGCGCTGGCCGGAATCTGGAAATAACTGCGGCTCATGCCGCAGGGACCAAAGATCCGCTCGGTCAGGAAGGATTCGAAACTGGTCCCGGCGGCGCGGCCGATCACCAGCCCGAGCACGTCGAGGCTGATCGAGTAAGACCACTTGGTTCCCGGTTCGGCCACCAGCGGCACCGAAGCAGTGCGGCGGAGGAATTCATCGGGCCCGGGGTTGGGCGGGCCATCGTTGACGCCCTTGATCTTGCGCCGCGAGATCGCGCCGGGATTGACTCCAAGCAAGCGCAACGCCTCGCTGACCTTGTCCCGTCCGACCACCGGATAGCCCAGCCCGCTGGTATGCGTAAGCAGGTGCCGGATGGTGATCTGCGTTGTCGCGGGCCGCGCAGCGAGGCTCTTCTTCGGGTCGATCGCCACCTGCATGTGTCCGAATTCCGGCGCGAAGTCGGCGAGCGGCTGGTCGAGCCCCAGCTTGCCTTCGTCGATCAGGATCATCGCCGCAATGCCGGTCAGCGGCTTGGTCATCGAATAGGCCCGGAACAAACTGTTCGGACCATCGAGGTCGGGATCGTCAAAGCCCTCCTTGCCGCGCGCGATGTACCCGGGC
>JANOAD010000166.1:0-4253 GCA_031410955.1 Novosphingobium sp.
CGACGTTCGAGCGACCGGCAAAAGCCAGCTCGGGCACGGTCGCTTCGGGTAGGTACTGCAGTGAAGGCGCGCTCTTGAGAAACTCGACCCGGCCCGCGAACAGCTTGCGCGCAGCCTCGGTCAGGTCGGGTCCGTCGTCGCTTTCGGGCAGAGCCTCAACCACCGCTCGCCTTGACGCTCTGCGTCTTCAACTGCGGATGGCGCGAATAGAGGAACGCCTGCTGGCCGATGGTCAGGAAGTTCGAGGTGATCCAGTAGATCAGCAGCCCGGCCGCGAAGGGGGCCATCACGAACATCATGATCCACGGCATGAAGGCGAAGATCTGCTGCTGCGCGGGATCCATTTGCGCCGGATTGAGCTTGAACTGGAAGTACATCGAAACGCCCAGCAGCAAGGCCAGCACACCGATCGCGAGGAAGCTCGGCGGGGTGAACGGCAGCAGGCCGAACAGGTTGAGCACGTGCAGCGGATCGGGCGCGGACAAATCCTTGATCCACAGCACGAACGGCTGGTGGCGCATCTCGACCGCGAGGGTCAGCACCTTGTACAGCGCGAAGAACACCGGGATCTGCAGGAAGATCGGCAGGCAGCCTGCCAGCGGGTTGACCCCTTCCTTCTTGTACAGCGCCATGACTTCCTGTTGCTGCTTGGCCTTATCGTCCTTGTAGCGGTCCTGGATCGCCTTCATCTTGGGCTGGATCGCCTTCATCGCTGCCATGCTGGCGAACTGCTTCTGCGCGATCGGGAACATCAGGCCGCGCACCACCAAGGTGAGCAGGATAATCGCCACACCGAAGTTGTGGGTCAGACCGAACAGGAATTTGAGCAGGCCGAAGATCGGCTTCTCGAACCAGCGGAACCAGCCCCAGTCGATTGCGAGGCCGAAGTTGGGAATGCCCGCCGCCTCGTATTTGTCGAGCACCGAGCTTTCCTTGGCGCCGGCGAACAGGCGGGTGGTCAGCGCCTGGTTCTGGCCCGGGGCAACCGTCGCCAGCGGATAGACGAGGTCGGCGCGGAACAGGCCATTACCCACCGAGCGGAAGTCGCTGGTCGCGCCGCTCTTGTCGGGGACCAGCGCGCTCATCCAGTAGATGTCGGTGAAGCCCACCCAACCGGTCTTGCCGGGGTTGTTGACCTGCGTCGCTTCGACCACATCGCTGTAATTGGGTCCGAACGAAACCTTGTCATCGAAGGTGCCGAAGGGTCCCGAATGGAGGTTCCAGATGTCGACGCTGGCAGTCTTTTCGGTGCGCGCGACCTGGGCGTAGGGCTTGGCCATGAACGGCGCGGTGCCGGCGTTGGCCACAGCCTGGGTCACGGTGATCAGGTAATCGGTATCGATCGCATAGGTCAGCGTGAAGGTCTGCCCGGTGGCATTGGTCCAACTCAGCGCGACCGGGCTTTGCGGGGTGAGCTTGGTGCCGACCGGCACAGTCCACTGCGTCGCGGGTCCCGGCAGGTTCGGGTCGGGCTGGCCGCTCGCGCTGACCCAGCCGAACTGCGCATACTGCTGTGCCGGGGTTCCGGCAGGCGAGAAGATGCGCTGCGGTCCGGCATTCTTCTCGATCGAGGCGGTGTGGCGGTTGGTCGAAAGATCGTCCACCACCGCGCCGACAAGGTTGATCGAGCCCGACAGGCCGGGCGCGGCGATCGGCACGCGGGTCGCGGGGTTGAGCGCGGAGGTCAGGTCCTTGGCCTCGAGCGCCTGGTCGGCGGCGTCGGTCAGGCCGCCCTCGCGGGTCGGCTTGGCGCTGGCCGAGGCTTGCGGCGCAGGGGCGCTCGCTGCGGGCACGGGGGGCTTGTTCGCTTGCGGATAGAAATACCGGATTGCCTGATCCCAGCCGAACAGGATCACCACGATGAAGACCCCGGCTAGAGCCATGTTGCGAAAGTTCTGCGTGTCCACTCAGGGCCCCTGCGTCAATTCAAGTGTCAGATGGGGCGGATGCGGCGCTTATCAAGGCACCGGGTCATAGCCATGGCCGCCCCACGGATGGCAGCGCCCTATACGCTTCGCGGCAAGCCAGCCACCCTTAATCGCGCCGTACTTCTCGACCGCTTCAATCGCGTATTGCGAGCACGACGGCGCGTAACGGCAGCTCGGCGGAAGGATCCGCGACGGACCCAGCTGCCATGCGCGGGCGATGAGGATGAGGAGCCGTTTCACTTGCGTCTACGGGGCGGATCGCCCTTGCCTTCGGACGCGCGAGTGAGGGCGGCGGTCAGTTCATCGCGGAGTTTGGCAAAGTCGCGTTCGACCCCGCCTTCGCGGCCGATCAGCACGTGGTCGTGCGCGGGCAGGCCTTGCTCGGGAAGCATTTCGCGCAGCAAGGCGCGGAAGCGGCGTTTCATCCGGTTGCGGACCACCGCGTTGCCGATTTTCTTGGTGACGGTGATGCCGAAGCGCAGCTCATCCGCAGTGTTCGGGTTCACCAGCAGCACAAAACCGGGACGCGCCACGCGCAGGCCCCGGTTTGCGGCTAGGAAGTCGGCGCGTTTTTGTAGGACAGTCATCGAACTAGCCATGATCTCGCCAGACTAGCGCATCGCGCCAGGCGCCGCCGGTGTTGCTAGCCAATCGCGGAGGCGATTGGCTTTCCGGCAAAAGCCTCAGGCGCTCAGCTTGGTGCGGCCGCGAGCGCGGCGCGCGCGCAGGACCTTGCGGCCACCGACCGTTGCCGAGCGGGTGCGGAAGCCGTGACGGCGCGCGCGAACAAGGTTGCTGGGCTGGAAGGTGCGCTTCATGTCAAAACCTTACGTAACTCGAACAAAAAAGCCGCCGCTGCGGGCGACTGAACTACAGGGGCGGGCCGTTACGCGGTGACTCGCACAGAGTCAAGCGTCGCTGCGCTCAATCGAGGTGCACCCAGTGCCCCATATCGGCGGCAGAGAGCCATTTGGCTGAGGCATTGGGCACCGAATTGGTCATCGCGTAGAACGCGCGGGCCTCGCCTTCGGGCATGCCCATCTCTTCGTAATAGCCGATATAGGCGCGGTTCTCGGGCGCGTCGGCGGCATAGTCCTTGGCCTCGCGCCCGGTATCGTCGGCCCAGCTATGCACCGCGAACTCTGCTCCGGGGTCCGCCGTGCGGCTCTTGCCGGCGAGGAACAGCTCGACCGCGCCCGAACGGACCGAGCCGCCTGATGGCACATGCGTTGCAATCCCGCGCGCATGGATCATCCGCCCGACTTGCAGATTGGCGCGGTCGTCGTAGGTGCCGGGGCATTCGATCATCTCGAGTGTCGCGATGCCCGGGTAGGCGCGAACCATTGCGGCGAAGTGCGCCGGGCTGGTCTCGTCGGTCGCATCGACCAAAGCGGCATGGGTTGGATCGATCACCCGGAAGGGGCCGAACTTCGCCACGCCGTGCGGAACCTGCGTCGGTGCTGCGGCAACGAAGCGGTCGGACCCGGTGTCGGCGGGCAGCGCGTCGTTGTCGCCGTCGTCGGTGACCTCGATCTCGTAGCTCACCGTGACCGTCTCGGTCACCACTTGCGCAGCGGCAGGCGCGCCGATCAGGGCGGTCAAGGCCAGGGCAAGAGCGGCAAAACGGTGCATGCGACCTCTTTCGGCCCCAACGCCTTACCGGCTTGCCAATGCCAAGGGTTAAGATCGCCTTTCCCATAAGCGCAACCAGACCGGTGCTATTGGCTCGACAGGCCGGTAAAGCTGCGCCATCACGCAAGTATTACGCAGTAACACTGGGGGGCATTACTTGGTCGCGCTGGTTCACACCGTCGCCTATTTGGGGCTGGAGGCGCGCGGGGTCGAAGTGCAGTGCCAGATCGCGCCGGGCCTGCCGCGCTTCAACGTGGTCGGCCTGCCCGACAAGGCGGTCAAGGAAAGCCAGGAGCGGGTCCACGCCGCGCTCTCGGCGATGGGGTTGTCGCTCCCGCCCAAGCGGATCACGATCAACCTGTCGCCGGCGGACCTGCCCAAGGAAGGTTCGCATTAAGACTTGCCGATCGCGCTGGCGCTGCTCGCCGCGATGGGGGTGACCGATGCCGAACAGCTGATCGACTTCATCGCGGTGGGTGAACTGGCGCTCGACGGGCGGATCATCGCCAGTCCCGGGGTGCTGCTCGCCGCGCTCCATGCCAGCGGGCAGGACAAGGGGCTGATCTGCCCCGCCGCGCAGGGGACCGAGGCGCGCTGGGCCAGCGGCATCCCGATCCTCGCCGCGCCTAATCTGGTCAGCCTGCTCAATCACCTCAAAGGCACCCAGCAATTGCCTGAACCCAAGCCGGGCGT
>JANOAD010000167.1:0-7156 GCA_031410955.1 Novosphingobium sp.
CCTGCCAGCGGTCTTCGGCGTACAAGGCCGCTTCTGAGACATCGATCGGTGTGATCGGCGAAGCGGTGCGTTCCAGCGTTGCTGCGGTGGCCATGGTTCTCTCCCGAAATCCGACTGTGTCAGTCTAGGGCATATACCCTAAATTCGATCGGACCGGTAGTCAAGCACGCAGACGGGAATGCAAAAACGCCGCCCGGATCGCTCCGGACGGCGCTGGAATCCAATTCCAGTGTGGCTTTAGCGCGCCGAAGCAACCCGGCGATAGGGCACGAATTCACCCAGGCTGATCGATCCGTTGAACATGCCGGCGGTGCGATCGACCGTGGTCACGATATCAAGATCGCACAGCTGGCTGGTTGAAGTGCGGGTGACCATGATGTCGTCGTCGTCGAGGTCCTGCGCGTTGCGCGGCACGTTGACCCAGATCGTGTTGCCCCAGCCGTATACGATCGCGGTCTTGTCGAGCACCTGCATTTCGCGGGTGTCGAAGTGCGAGATGCAATGTTCGGGCTTACCGGCCACGCGACCGTCGAGCAGCTTGTCGAGCCGCTGCTGCGGGGTCAGGTTCGCGCGGGCTTCAAGCGCGGGTCCGGTCAGCAGCGCGGCGGCGGCGACAAGCGCGATGGCGAAAGAACGCATGGGGTTCGACTCCAGTTAAGAGTGAGGCCGCGATCATAACAGCTTTAGCTGAACTGTGCCTGAAAAATGGGGGCCTGAAAAATCCGGGCCTGAAAAATCAGGCGGTCCCGCCAGATAATCGCTTGGCTCAGCGTCGAGCTGGAGGTCTGGCCCTGGGGTTGGTGCTGGTTCCCGACTGGCTGACCACCGCGCCATTGGAGTAAGTGCTGCCGTTGACGCCGTAGTTGTAGGCGGTGGAGCTGGAACCCGAGGTGCCGCTGGTGCTGTCCGACATAATCTGGCCACCATCTTTGTAATTGGCATGGCGGCTGAAGGCGGGTCCAAGGTTCCACTTCTGGTGGACACACTGGACACAGTCCTAAACGAGAAAACGGAAGTGTTACCTTGGGGTGCGAGGTGTAACCTTGGCTGCGGGGGTGGGGTGAGCGAGGAGAGCGTTAATGCGGGGAGCGGGGTGCATTGAGTTTGGCAGGTCGCGAGGATGTAGGAAAGAGCGGTAGGCTGTTTAGGGTTTTCGCACCTGTCGCCGTAATTTCAAGCGCGACTCCCGGTCAGGCGCCCGGCGCAGTAGGGCGCGCGGCCTTGAACCTCTCGCCGACTACTATTCCGCCGACCGCGCCGATCAGCCCGCAAATGAACAGCATCCAGGTGGCGACCAGCCCGATCTCGACGTTGGCGACCGAGCTGCGCGTCCACAGTGTCTTGGTCTCCCATCCCGCATCGGCGATGTTGTCTTTGGTCAGATCCGGGCAGTCGCTGCGATAGATTGCCTTGGCGTTGGCCGTGCATTCGTAGCCACGCACGACCCGTTCCTCGCTGCCCGGTATCGCTTCGACAAAGCGGACGTAGAGATAGAGATAAGCGAACACGCCGATAACGCATCCCACGACGCCGAGCAGAATGATCCGTCGCCGCACACTGCGTTTTGCTCCGCGCCCGAATTCCCAAGCGAGCAGCGAGGCCAGCAGGACCAGCGCCGACGAGACATAGGCGATCGCCGGCGGGCTCGGCGGCTCGAGCTTGGCCAGTGCGGCGAGCAGCGGCAGCGAGGCAAATGCCGCCCCGATGCCCAAGACGCGGATGAGTTTTCGCAGATAGACTTCCATCTACCTTGGTCCTCCCTTGCCGATGACGATCGTCTCGCCCTCGGACATCGCCTTGTTGGTGCGCTGTGCCGTGAATGTCCCCGAATCGCGATTGCCCGCGTTCTCGATTACATAGCGATAGTTGCCCGACATCAAGTAGGCGCGCCCGTCGGCGACATCCCGCCAACCGCGGCAACGGATTCGATCGAACGGCTTTATGCCCCGCACCTGGCACAGATCGAAATCGAACTGGCGAATGACTGAGGCTGACGCGCCCGGCGGCTGGGTCTTAATCACATAAACAAATTCTCCGGCCCCGCAGCCATCGGTGGCCTCCAATCCCGCCTGCGTGGTTCGGTTGAGGCGAACCATCAGCGCGTAGTCCTCGGGCACCATCTCGACATCTCCAACGATGCCGTTGCCGAAGAAAACGCCGCGGTAGGTCTGGGGGGGACTTTCGCGGCTTGCGGCGAAATTGGCCAGCTCAACGGCTTCCCATTCGGCAATCGCCGAGGCGGTCAGGGCCTCGTTTTTTCCTTCGCGCACCAGCATCAACTGCAGCGCCACCGCTCTGTAGGCAATATCCTGAAGCGCAAGCTCGCGTTCGCGCGCGGGATCGATCGGCGGGCCGGAATCGTCCTCTAGTGACACCTCGGAATCCCAGACCGCGCCGAACTCCTGTCCGCACCCCCAGATCTGATGACCATCGGAAAAGGTCTGGAATCGGTCTTCCAGATCGGGGTTTGCAAAGTGGCCGTCCGGTTCGGACTTGAACTGCAGGGCCGAGACGATTTTGGCTGCATAATACGCATCCGATTGGCCCGGCGCACGCGGGAACCGTTTTTCCGCAGCGACCTGTTCGGGATCGGGCGCTTCCGCTGCGGGTTCGGCAGACCGACTGTTCGTGCCGGAAGGCTCGCAAGCGCAGACTAGCCCCGCCAGCGTCAGCGCCATCATCATCCGCATCGCCACGTTCCCCCTCGCCGGACCCGGGGATTACGGTGGCACGTCCGACATACCCCGTATACCATTTATTGTTTCAGGTGCCTGGCGGGGACACGCAATAGCATGTCCCCGCGATTACCGTGACTGTGCGCCAACTAACTTTTGCATGTAGGGACCGCTATTGCCCGGTTTCGGGTTGCGCCCCGGCGGCCGGATCGGCGGCATTGCCATATGGCAAAATTCCTCAAGCCGTCCCGCCAACCGTCAATCCTTCAACCAAAAGCGTCGGCTGGCCGACCCCGGCGGGAACGCTCTGCCCGCCCTTGCCGCAGACGCCGACCCCTTCATCGATGGCCAGGTCGTTGCCGATGCCTATCACCTTGGTCAGCACGGTCGGCCCGTCACCGATCAGCGTCGCGCCCTTGATCGGCGCGCCAAGTTTGCCGTTCTCGATCTTGTAAGCCTCGGTGCAGCTGAACACGAATTTGCCCGAAACGATATCGACCTGCCCGCCGCCAAAGCTCTTGGCGAAGATGCCGCTCTTGACCCGGCTCAGCAGCTCGGCCGGATTGTCATTGCCCGCGCGCATGAAGGTGTTGGTCATCCGCGGCATCGGCACGCTGGCGTAGTTCTCGCGCCGCCCGTTGCCGGTGGCGGCAACACCCATCAACCGGGCGTTGAGCCGGTCCTGCATGTAACCCTTGAGGATCCCGTCCTCGATCAGCACGTTCTCCTGGGTGGGCGTGCCTTCATCGTCGATCGACAGCGAGCCGCGCCGGCCCTGGCCTTGCGCGCCGAGCAGCGTGCCGTCATCGACCACGGTCACCCCCGGCGCACCGACGCGTTCGCCGATGCGGCCCGAAAAGGCGCTGGTGCCCTTGCGGTTGAAATCGCCCTCGAGCCCGTGGCCGACCGCCTCGTGGAGCAGCACCCCGGGCCAGCCCGGGCCAAGCAGCACGGTCATTTCGCCCGCGGGCGCATCGACGCTCTCAAGGTTGACCAGCGCCTGCGCCAGCGCCTCGTCGATCGCGCGGGTCCAGGTCGCCGGATCGAACAGGTCGTCGTACAGCCGCCGCCCCCCGATCCCGAAGCTGCCGCTTTCGCGCCGCCCGTTGGCCTCGGCGACGATGCCGACGTTGAGCCGGACCATCGGGCGAATGTCCCCGGCGGTGAAGCCATCGGCGCGCAGGATCTCGATCGCCGACCAATTGGCGAGCAGGCTGACGCTGACCTGCGCCACGCGCGGATCGCGTGCGCGTGCGGCGGCGTCAATAGTTTCGAGCAGCTTGACCTTTTCGGCAAAGCCGATCCCGTCGAGCGGGGACGCATCGGTGTAGAAGTGGCGATTGTTGCGGCGCGGCGGCGGGGCCGGCTGGCCCTTCGCCGGATCGAGCAGTTGCAGCGTCTCCGCCGCGCGCCGGATCGCGCCTTCGCTGATTTCGTTGGCATGGGCGAACCCGGTCATCTCGCCCGAAACGCCGCGCAGGCCAAACCCCGCATCGCGCGAATAGTCAGCGGTCTTGAGCCGCCCGTCGTCGAACACGAAGGCCTCGGACGCGGTGAACTGCAGGTACAGCTCGCCATCGTCGCAGCGCGCCAGCGCATCGCGGGTCAGCGCGGCAGCGCGGGCGGGATCGAGCTGAGCGAACAGCAGCGAGCGGGGATCGAGCGTGGTCATGTCCAGTGATATAGGTGCTTGCACCGGCAGCGCAAACATCGCTTGGCGCTAGCCGAGTACTCCAGCCAGCAATTGTCGCAGCGCGGCGCCTACTGCAAGGCGGTCGGCCCCGCCAAGCGCGCCGATCTTGCGATCGATCAATTCCAAATCGACCGAGTTGAGCTTGGCGCGCACGACGCATCCGACTTTCAGGCCGGCCGCTGGCAGATCGGCTACAGCGACATCAAGCGGCCAGCGTGAGCGGCTCGCCGTGGTGATCATGGCAACCAGCGCCACCCCCGACCCAGCCCCGAACCCCGCATGGCTTGTCAGGACCAGCGCGGGCCTGACCACGCTTTGATTGCGGTCCGCGAACGGGAACGGCAAGGTGACAACGTCGAATGGCTCAAAGGTCACTGAAGGCGTCTTCGTCCTCGGCGCTCAGCCACTCGTCGGCAAAGCTCATCCACGTCAAGGGATCCCAGCCCTTTAGGCTCGACGGCAGCAGCCTGACTGTCGCGACACCTTCGCTCACCGACCAGGCGATAGTGTCCCCCGCTTTGATGCCGAGCGCTGCCCTGACATCGGCGGGAACTGTCGCCTGAAACTTCGATGTGACTTTGCTGACTTCCATAATGACGGAGGTAATACCGTATTACCCCGCGCCGCGCAACCGGGTCAGTAACTCGCGCCAGAGGCGATATCGTGCAGCTTGCTCTGATCCGCCCCTTCGGCCGGTCCGCCCTTCAGCACGAAGCGGCGGTCGCAATAGCCGCAATCGACGTAGCCGTGCTCGTCGATCTCGAGCCAGACGCGCGGATGGCCGAGCGCGGCCCCGCCGGGAATGTCGTTTGCGCCGTCACACATGACGCGGGTGGAGGTGGTCAGGACGGTTTCGGGCGGGTTGGTCATGGCCGGCGCTTTAGCAGCAGCCGGCAGCCATTTCCAGCCTACTGGTACTGCACCGAGATAGTAATCGTGCCGTTGTAGATGCCGGGCGCCTGGTTGGCGTTAACGGTGAGCCGCCCGCCGATGTTGAGCAGATAAATGCCGGAGTTGGTGGTGATCGAGTAGCGTTCGCCGTTGCCGCCCTTGGTCAGGCCGACGCCGCGCCCGTTGGCATTGGCATTGCCGGCAAAACTGATCGTGCTGTTGGTGCCGAGCGTGATCCGGTCGAGCACCATGGCCTGCCCGGGTCCGGTCAGGCTGGTCGAATTGGTCAGCGAGATGCGCGCGTTCATGTTCTTCGAACCCATCCCGGCAAACTGGGCGAACTGGCATTTGCCGACCTCGAGGATCGGGCCGGTCACCGTGCAGGCCCCGGTGATCTGATCGACGGTGACCGTGCCGGCCTGGGGGCGGGGCACGATCCGGCCGAATTTGAGGTCCTGCACCCAGACCACGCTGAGCGGCGCGACCACTGTGGCGCGGGCGCGCGCAGTGGTGGTGACCGGAGTGTTCTTAGCCATTGCCGGTGCGGAAAGAAGGCAGGCAAGGGCAAGTATCACCACCGCACAAATAGCGCGTATCGCAAGCCGAACTCGGCCGCCAATTGTGGTCACCCCCCAGGTCATCCAATCCTGCTACTCGAAACGGACTGAAGGCACCCTGCATTCATATGGTTAACAGGCCGGTTACACTATGCGTTGAGCATGCTTCGTCGCCATGGCCAGACTGGGGCTTTGCCTTGACCGGGCTTGGCGCTAAGCGGGGGAAATGGAACAGCCCGCCGCCATCTCGATCCGCAACATGGTCAAACGCTATGCCGCGGCTGGCAACGCCCCGCCCAAATTGGCGCTCGACGATGTCAGTTTCGACGTACCGCAAGGCCAGATCTTCGGGCTGCTCGGGCCTAACGGCGCGGGCAAGTCGACCCTGATCAACATCCTTGCCGGGCCGGTGATGAAGACCAGCGGAAGCGCGGAAATCTGGGGTTTCGATATCGACAAAGATGTGCGCAACGCCAAGCGCTCGATCGGGATCGTCCCGCAGGAAGTAGTCTTCGACCCCTTCTTCACCCCGTTCGAGGTGTTGGAGAACCAGGCCGGGCTCTACGGCGTGCCCAAGCACTTGCGCCGATCAATGGAGCTGCTCGGTCAGGTCCATCTGGCGGACAAGCACAATGCCTATGCCCGCACGCTGTCGGGGGGCATGAAGCGCCGCCTGCTGATCGCCAAGGCGCTGGTCCACACCCCGCCGGTGATCGTGCTCGACGAACCGACCGCGGGGGTTGACGTCGAGCTGCGCCGCCAGCTGTGGGAACTGGTCAGCGAACTCAACGCAGGCGGGGTCACCGTGGTCCTCACCACCCACTACCTCGAAGAAGCCGAACAGCTGTGCGACCGCATCGCGATCATCAACCACGGCAAGCTGATCGCCAACAAGCCGACCCGCGAACTGGTTGAAATGGCGCGCGAAAAGATCGTAGTGCTGACGCTTGACCAGGATGTGGCCAAGCTCCCTGCCAGCCCGGCATTCGTGAAGTGCGAAGCGGCCGGAGAGCGCACAATCGAGATCACTTACGACAAGGACAAGACCAACGCCGGCGAAGTGCTGGGCGAGGTGCAGAAGCAGGGGCTGACGATCGTCGACGTAACCACCCGCGAGGCGGATCTGGAGGATGTATTCGTCAGCCTGACGACTGCGGCGAAGGTTGCGGCGTAGGTCAGGAATGGACACTGACCCACCCCCAACCCCTCCCGCAAGCGGGAGGGGGACTTGGTTGCGCCAGGCGGGACGACCACACCCCTCCCGCTTGCGGGCGGGGTTGGGGGTGGGTCAGTGTCCATTCCTGACCTACGCCGCAACCTTCGCCGCAGTCGTCAGGCTG
>JANOAD010000168.1:0-2897 GCA_031410955.1 Novosphingobium sp.
TCGGCGATGCGCTCGGCCTTCGCGATCCGCCGGATCAAACGCTGGAGCGGGTATCCGGTGCGCTGACGCCGAGCGCTCCATTTTCGCCGTCACCCCGGCGAAGGCCGGGGCCCAGCTCCAAGCCGGGTGCCAACAGGGTGACAAAGGTGACACCGTGTCACCCACAAAAAACCTTTCAAACCAGCATGTTGGATGCAAGGTGACACCCCAGACCCGGGGCCTCTTGCGCCCCAGATGCAACAAAGCCGCGCTGGCGGCGCGGCTTGGGAGAACGGACGGACGGTGCGGGCAAGGACAGGCCTCGCCGGACGGATGATGCGGCATGGGCGGGAGTTTGACAGGTTGGGGGCGTGTAGGAAAATGGTTTTGCCGCACGACCAATCGCTGTTAGCCAACATCGATGCGCAAACTGGCCTATGTCCTGTGGGGCTTGCTCAACCTGTGGCTGCTTGCCGCTGCATCGATGCTCGATCTGGCGGACAGCGGTCTTGCCGTCTGCGCGATATTCTTCCTGCTGCAATTCATCGCGATCCTAATGCATGAAGCCGGGCACGCGCTGGCCGCGCGGCAGGCAGGAGCGAAAGTGCTGATCTTTGCCGCGATGCCGTTCGAATACGATCTGGTGCGCGGCAAGGTCGCCGCGATGCGCAAGCTCAAGGGCCGCGAAGTCGGGGGCTTTGTCAGCTACACTTGGCCGCTCGGCGCGGCGACGCACCGCAAGGAAGCCGCGATCGCCGCCGCCGGTCCGCTGGCTAACTTTGTTGCCGCAGGGTTGGCCGTGGCACTGGTGCCGCTGTTTGCGCCGAGCCCGCCGAGCGCTCCGACCATGCTGGTCGAGCCGGTCGTCGCCGGCAGCCCGGCCAAACCCAACCAGCGGACCCAGCCCGACGCCCGCTTCCCCGATCCAGCCGTCGCCGAACTCGCCATCGCCAAGCTACGCCAAGGCTACCGTGCGGAACCGATCCGCCACTTCATCGAAGCCGCCCTGCAAGTCTTCGCGCTGCTTTCGGTCGGAATGGCAGTGATCAACCTCGTCCCCTTCGACGGCAGCGACGGGGCGAAACTGCGCGGGCATTTGTTTCCTAAACGGCGGCGCGCGAAGGGCTGAGGCGAGCAATGATGTGTTGGCGGCTTGACGTCAAAGCAATACGTCGACGCCGAGTTAAAGTTAGATCGTCTCAAGCCTTAAAACAGGAAGACATGTGCTCTCAATGATCTGAACTGCGTCATTGATCGCAATTGTTACCTCGTTTTCATCGTCTTGAACTCGATACATGCCATTGCGTATCTTCTTCGTAAAATCCTGATCGTTTCCATTATCATCCATGTATGATTCGGCATCGACTTGGATGATCCAAAATTGGTGACGTAACTTACGAACCGCTGATTCAAGCGCTTCGCCAAACAAGGCCCTTGCCATCGGCAAAACTGCGTCAAGGGCCTCCATCTCCGATTGATGACTGCTCAAGCGGTTGTAGTAGGCTTGTGTCGTTCGCATGCGCTTTCTTCGGGCTTCCGCTTCACCCTCCCAATTGTCATTCTTGCGCAAAGTCTCTTCAGCCCGATCATGTTCGTAACTCGACATGAAAGGGGATCGGATTTGGGAGAGTGCATCGCGCCCTTTATAAGTGCCTCGCAAAATCTCTTCGGCCTCTTGCGCCCTACGGGCTGCGAATTGTTGCTTACGCCACCCTTTGAATGTGTTGGCACCAATGAGTGCAGCCGCCAAGACAGCAAACGATCCGACAATTGTGCCAATGCCTTGAAGCATAGAACCAGTTGCTGCCCAGTCGATTGAACAACTCATTCCCGATTTCCTTCACCACAAAGCCGACTCCAGCACCTGCCAGATGAACCGCTCATTAGTCATCCCTTGCGCCGCCGCTGGGCAACGGCTTTTTCATAGGACTCGATCTCAGCTGAACGCGTATTTACGAATGTATATACAAAGTGAATGACATGAAAATCCCCATGCCTTCCCGCTTCACATTGAGCCACTTCGCCCTTCCCCAGTGGGGAAGGGTTGGGATGGGGGTTCCAAGCCAGCGTTGACACTCGGCTGCGCCTCGCTCCCCCACCCCTAACCCCTCCCCGCCGGGGAGGGGGACTGGAGAACCTCTAACTCACCCCGCCACCGGCAGCGTCAGCACAAAACACGCCCCGCTGGCCGTCTCCCCAAGTTCCAGCGAGCCGCCGCGGCTCTCGGCCAAGGCGCGCGCGATCGGCAGGCCGAGCCCCGTCCCGCCGTCCTCGCGCCTTGAGGTGAAGAACGGGTCGAACACGCGGATGCGGTCGGCGAGGGGGACGCCGGGGCCGTTGTCTGTGAGCGCGAGCGAGACCAGGTTGCCGCGGTGGCCGGCGCTGATCGCGAGCGCGCTGGCTCCGGCTTGGCGGGCGTTTTCGATCAGGGTGGCGAGGACGGTTTCGAGCGCTTCCTCTTCGATGGCGAGCGGCGGGATGTGGTCGCCGATCGACGAGGTGAGCGCGAAGCCGGGGGCGCGGGCGGCGTCGGCCAGCCGGGCGACCACCTTGGCGGCGTGGCCGCGCGCGTCGGCCCCGGGCCCGGCATTCGGACGCGCCATGTCGGCCTGGGCCAGTTCCATCAGGCGGCTGACCAGCCTGGACAGGCGCACCGCATCGCCTTCCATGTTGGACAGGAATTTGCTGCGCTGGGCCTTGGTCATGCCGGGGCCGTGGTCTTGCAATAGCTCGATCCCGCCGCGAATGCCCGCCAAGGGCGTTTTGAATTCGTGGCTGAGGCTGGCGGCAAAATCGCGCAAGTAGCGGCTGCGGCGCGCAATGGCCTCGGCCATCACCGCAAAGTCGGCGTTGAGGAAGCGGATCTCGCGCACTTCGAGCGTCGGCGCGCGCAGGCTCGCAGGACGCCCTTGCGCGAG
>JANOAD010000169.1:0-10784 GCA_031410955.1 Novosphingobium sp.
CCCTCTCGAGCGTGGAACCCCCACCCCCAACCCCTCCCCACCGGGGAGGGGAGATGCAACGTAAGTGGGACAGGCTCGGACTTGGGCCAGAATGGGGGAAGACCAATGACCGAAACCGACGACCACGCCGCCACGGCGCTCGCGCGGCGCAAGATCACGCTGTTCCTGATCCTCGCCACGCTGCTGGTCACCGCCGCCTACGTCCCGATCCTGCGCGGCGGCGGCGAGATGAAGATGTTGCCGGTCGCAATCCTGATGTGGATGCCCGGCCTCGCCGCGATCCTCACCCAGCTGATTACCACCCGCAGTATAAAAGGCCTCGGCTGGAAACCGCGCACCGCCAAGCTCCTCGGCCTCGCACTGGTGCTGCCCCTTATATACGCGCTGCCGGTCTACGGCCTGACCTGGCTGAGCGGCCTCGGCACATTCAACCCCGCCGGATGGAGCGCCGAGGCCGGCGGCATTGCCGCCCTCCCCGCGCTCGGCCTGCTGCTCACCGCGGGCATGGTCCAATCGCTGCTCACCGCGCTCGGCGAAGAAATCGGCTGGCGCGGGCTGCTGGTGCCCCAGCTCGCCCAGGTGACAAGCCTGCGCAACGTGTGGCTGATTTCGTCAGTCGTATGGCTGCTGTTCCACCTGCCGCTGATCCTCGGCGGCGACTACCACGCCGACGGCACCCCGCTGTGGTTCTCGCTGCTGTGCTTTACGGCGATGGTTTTCGCGATGAGCGCCGTCATGGCCTGGATCCGACTGGCCAGCGGCAGCCTGTGGACCGCGGCGCTGCTCCATGCCTCGCACAACCTGATCGTGCAGGGGATTTTCGATGCCGGGACCAAGGCGGGGCCGGTCAGTGCTTACATTACGGGCGAGTTCGGCGCCGGACTGGCGGTGACGATCGGGATTGTTGGGTGGGTGTTGTGGCGGCGGGGGATGGTTGCGGAGCGGTGAAGACTGGTTTTGCGTGTCTAGCCCGGATACGGGCGAGCTGCGGCACTTTGTGCCGGATCGATTTCAGCTGAGCGATTTATTAGATTGGGCGACCGTCTTGTGATCAAGGTGATAGCGCTACTACCGCACCGCTTGGAAAACTGCGCTTATCATCCTTGTACATAATCACGTATCCAGGGAGCGCCGTGATATGCCATCCATGTGGCAAATACGATGCGATGTGCTGCAGCACGGATCGTGCGGTCAATGGACCCATCAAATGCGTCAATTTGCTCCGATCTAAATCAGGATGCACTTGTCGCCAGTTGCCGCCTGCATTCTGGTATCTCAGCGCATAAGGTACAATTGACTTGAGCCGCTGGAGCGCCTCTGCAGCCGACTCTCCTTCCTTCACTTCGATATCCAGTGTTCGATCAAGATCGATTGGAAATTTGGCATCGAAATGGTCGGACTTGACCTTAGAAGTATCTCGCTCCTTGCCAGGATCATTCGACCCAAACCCGCTGCCATTCCAATCGACCGCTTTCACTCCGCCGTAATGGCGAATAAGGTCGCCTTCCAAGTCGACTGCAGTGAAGACAAAGACTCGGACAGCCTTGAAACTAACGCGCGTCGGATCAAGCTCATGCCGATGAAGTAACTTTTTCGCATGACGACCCAGTCGCGACCGTAGACCCGCATCTCCGTCAGTTTTACCAATGTAGACCAATCGATCATCTAGGAAGAGCTGGTAAACTCCCTGCTCGTCAGGAATGGCAAATGTGTTAGATTGATCAAGGCGAGCAGCTGCCACCTCTCCAAAGGCTTCAATTAGCCTTCCCAAAAGCGCTCGCGGCAGATCGAATTCAAACTCGACGTAGCCGTCAATTCCGACTTTTTCGACATCGGTGCTTGGATCATCGCTCATTGTTCAGCAATGGCAAATTCTTCGGCGTAGTGCGACTGCTAATCTGTGGCGCGCAAATCATCGCGTCGAAATAAGGCGTCGCAGCCATGCGCCAGCCGCCTCACCGAGCTGGGCGGGAACGGCGTTTCCGAGTTGGCGCATACTCTCTGACCACGACCTTGGAAACATGTAAGCATCAGGCATACCCACTAGTCGTGCTGCCTCACGAAGGGTGAAATAACGGACAGTTCCATCGTCACGTACCATCATGTTTTCGCCACCTGGAACTCCATGATCTCCAGCTTTCAACGCTTTGGCAGGCCTATCGAGCGGGCTTCCCGTATGTCCTGGATAAATCTTGGCTCCGTCTTGGAAAACGTGATTTCGCGAACCGTTCGGCTCCCCCAAGCCCGCAAGGGCGTCACGGATGGTAACCCAAGGCAAACAAGTTGGTTCAACTCCTGCAGACCGGAGCTGGGCAACACGAGCACGATCACGCGCTACGGTCGGCTCGCGACGAGGTGCCAACTTATGCACATCCCAATATTCTCCTGTGACATACTGGTTCCACAAGAGCCGATCTCGCGAGTGTGTGGGAGTCATTGGATCCGGAACGACGCCCAAGCCTGAGCGAACGCCAAAAATCAAAACTCTGTGACGGATTTGCGGCGCACCATAGTCGGCCGCGTTAACAAGTTGCCAAACTACTTGATATTCTTGGTCGCCCTCTGCTGCTCTCAAACGATTAAAGTGATCATGAGATGTCTCAGACCCATTCGCGATTGCGCTGGGACGTTCTAGATGGGCCACGATCCAATCAAGATATCCCCGGAACCGCGGGCCAGCGATATTTCTGACATTCTCAAACAGAAATCCTTCGGGAACAGCCTCGCGGATAGCCCTGATGGCCTCCGGCCACATATCCCTTTCGTCAGCTGGGCCGAGCTTCTTGCCACCAATCCCGAATGGTTGACACGGAGGCCCTCCTGATATGACTGCCAACTGACCGCGCAGCGGCTCCCACTCAATGTCACGAACATCGATCTGCTCGATCGGCCAGGCCCTGACGTGATCGACCAATCTAGCGCGATTATGCTTGGCAGTAGCGACCGCATCAAAATCATACTCGGCCATCAGCACATGGCTAAAACCTGCGCGAGACATCCCGAGCGCTAAACCTCCACAACCACTGAATAATTCGGCACTGTTAAGATTTATGGACACTTGATGTGTTCCTTACTCGAGAAGTCTGCGCTGACCTCTACAGCAATGCAGCGAGTATGAAAATCCTCGTTGTTCCTGTTTTGTCCAAATTGGATGAGATTTCCCCAACAGAGGATCACCCACGCAAATACGATTTTCCTACATACCCTAAATCTGCGATTTGTGCTTGGGCTATGTCCTCCCCACCCCGTCCCACCCGCAAGACCCCGCGTCAGGCGACTTCGCTCGTCGCCTATGCCCCCGCGCCTGAGCCGGAGGACGATGATCCGCTGCTCATGTTCGCGCCCTATCTCCACGCCTGCCCGCGCGGGAATTCGATCACGCCGGACAAGCAGCGCAAGTTCATTGCCGTGCTCGCCGCCAGCGGAATCGTCAGCCAGGCGGCGCGGTCGATCGGGAAGAGCATGGAGGCGCTGTACAAGTTGCGGCATCGGCCCGGGGCGGAGGGGTTTTCCGCGGCGTGGGATGCGGCGGTGGAGCGCGGGCTGACCCGGCTGGAGGACTGCGCGCTCGAGCTGGCGATTGCGGGTGAGGAGCTGCCGATCGTTTCCGCTGGCAAGCTGCTCGGCACCTATCGCAAGCACAATTTCGGGCACATCCGCTTCGTGTTGCAACAGCGCCGCTCGGCGCGGTGGGATGCGCAAGGGGCGGACTATGCCGCGATTCGGCCGGGGCATCCGGTTTACGAGCGGCTCAAGGGTGAATGGGAGTGGGAACGCCAGCAAATGGAGCCCGATATCGAAGACGTCCGGCGTGATATTCTGCGCCGGGTGGCAGCGATGAGCCGCGATTTCGACGATGATCGGGATAGCGAGCACTTGCCCGATGCGGACGGCGTGGACGCGGCGGATTAGAGCGCGAAGCTCGGCCTTTGCGCCAGCTTTGCGCGCCAGGCGGCCACGGCGGGGCGGCCTTCGTTGACATCGACCTTGACCCAGCCGGCGAAATCGAGCGCGACGCCGGCGGTGATGTCGGCGAGGGAGAAGCTGGTAGTCGCCACCCAGTCACGGCCGGTCATGTGCTCCTCGAAGCGGTCGAGGAAATGGAGCAGACGCGCCCGGCCACGCTCGGCCAGTTCGGGGATCTGCGGGTAGTTGTTCGGCCCGGGCAGCGCGCGATCCACCATGCCCTTGCTGGTGTTGCGCAGCACTTCGGCGATGGCGGCGAAGCATTCGCCCTCGATCTTGTGGTTCCAGCTGGCCACCGCGGCTTTCTCGGTCGGGGTGGTGCCGAGCAGCGGCGGCTCCGGCTGGACGGCTTCGGCCCAGGCGGCGATCCCGGCGTTGTCGGTGAGCACCGCCCCGTCATCGAGCACCAGCGCGGGGACGGTGCAGGCCGGGTTGACCCTGCGGTAGGCGTCGGACAATTGCTCGGCACTGCCGAGATCGACCGAGCGCATTTCGTGGGCGATGCCCTTTTCCGCCAGCACGATCCGCGCGCGGCGCGGGCTGGGGGCGCGCTGGAAATCGTAGAATGTGGGCATCGTATCCTCCGCTGATCTGTGCGGGCGAGCCTAGCATCCCGGCGGCATGATGCCAGTGGCCTCTTGACATAATCGAATCATGTTATAACATCACACATACTACAAGGCGTCGCCTTCCTGCGACTCGGCAACCGGGCCAGCGGCGGCGCTCCACCACAAGGAGACGGTGCCATGGCC
The DNA here is from genome assembly GCA_031410955.1 of Novosphingobium sp. Lineage (GTDB taxonomy): Bacteria > Pseudomonadota > Alphaproteobacteria > Sphingomonadales > Sphingomonadaceae > Novosphingobium. Next base: position 4,719 of record JANOAD010000169.1, read on the forward strand.
TATGCAGATGCCCAGCAGATCAACCGCAAATTCGGCGCGGGCGCTTCGGTGCTGGCGCTCGAAGTAGGGATCGCCTGGGCGATCATCGCCGCTCTGGGGGTGACGATCACGCGTCCGCCAAATACCGTGCTCCAAACCTATCCCACTACTCCTGAGAGCCCCAAGCCGCATGATCCGGTACCCCAGCCGAGCACCCATCCGATCGACCCCGTGCCGGTGCCGCCGATCAACGAATTTCCGCAGATCTTCCCGACCAGCGTGCCGACATTCATCCCCGAGACCTTCGGCGATGGCACCGACGGCGGGGGGATCGACATCCCCCGCCCCACCCCGGTGCCCTCGCCGGTGCCCAGCTTCGCGCCCAAGGCCGCGCGGCCGGCGGGGAATACGGCGGGTTGGGTGACCACCAACGACTACCCGACCAGCGGACTGCGCGGCGAGCACGAAGGATCGACCCGCTACCGCCTGAGCGTCGATGCGGCGGGCAAGGCCACCGGCTGTTCGGTCACCGCCAGCAGCGGCTTTGCCGACCTCGACAGCGCGACTTGCGCCACGTTGACACGCCGCGCGAAGTTTACCCCGGCCAGCGACGATACCGGGGCCAAGGTCGCCGGCAGCTACAGCGGAACGGTCACCTGGCGCCTGCCGGAGGAATGAGGCTGCGGCAGCGCCAGCGCCCCGCTTGTCTGGGAACCTGGCCCGACCGGGTTGGCCGGGCAGGCGGGGCAACCTTATCCGAACAGCTGCCGCCCGGCCAGGTCGAGCATGATTTCTTCCGAACCGCCGCCGATCGCATTGACCCGGACTTCGCGGTAAATCCGCTCCACCTTCGAGCCGGTGATGTACGAGGCTCCGCCCAGCACTTGCGCCGCATCGCGCGCCACCCGTTCGAGCATCTGCGTCGCCTGGACCTTGAGCAGGGCAAAGTCGGCGGGTTGATCGCAGCCATTCTGGACCTGCCATGCGCACAGATCGACCCACGCCTGCGTCGCGTTTATCTGCCGCGCCATGTCGGCGAGCTTGATCCGGATCGACTGGTGCTTGACCAGCGCCTTGCCGAAGGTCTCACGCTGCTGCGCCCAGGTCACCGCTTCATCGAGGCAGACCCGGGCAAAGCCGCAGCAGCCCATCGCCATGCCTAGTCGTTCGCGATTGAAATTGCGCATGATCCCGATGAACCCGGCGTTCTCGGTGCCGATCAGGTTTTCTTTCGGCACCGCGACATCGTCGAAGTGAATCGTCGCCGTGTCCGAACAGCGCCACCCCATCTTGTCGAGCCGGGTTCGCGACACGCCCGGCGCGTCCATCGGAATGAGCAGCAGCGAAACGCCCCCGGCTCCGGCTCCGCCAGTGCGCACCGCCGTGGTCAGATAGTCGGCGCGCATCCCGGTGGTGATGAAGGTCTTCGAGCCGTTCACCACGTAATGATCGCCCTGCGAGACTGCACGGGTTTTCAGATTGGCCACGTCAGACCCGCCCGAAGGTTCGGTAATGCCAAGCGCGATCAGGATCTCGCCGGCCAGTACCCCCGGCGCGATCCGCTGCTTGAGCTCGGCCGAGCCCAGCGCCAGGATTGGCGGCAAACCGATGCCGTGGGTCATCAGCGACGCCCCAAGCCCGCCGGCGCCGACCCGGCACAGCTCATCGGTCTGGGTCAGGCCGTGGAAGATGTCGAAGCCCGCGCTGTGCCCGCCGTACTCTTCGGGATAGCCCAGCCCGAGAATGCCCGCCTGCGCCGCCGCCACATGCAGCGCGCGCGGCAATTCGCCTTCGACTTCCCAGCGGTCGATATGCGGGGCAATTTCGCGCTCGACAAAGCGCCGCACGCTTTGCGCCACGGCTTCGTGGGTTTCATTGTAATAGGGCGACCTGGCACGCCAGTGGTCAAAACCGGTCATCGCAGTGGCTCTTTCCAAAATCGCTCGCGAAGTTCGAATTTGAGCACCTTGCCCGCAGGATTGCGCGGCAGGGCCTCGATGACTTCCAGCCGGGTCGGCAGCTTGTAGCGGGCGAGCCGCTTGCTCGCCCAGTCACGCAATTCGTCAAGGTCAAGGCTGGCGCCGGGTTTCAGCGCGGCAACTGCGGTGACGGTTTCTCCCCACTTGTCATTGGGTTCGCCGAAGATCGCAATCTCGGCAATGGCACTGTGAGCGTAGAGCGCGGCCTCGACTTCGGCCGGATAGATGTTCTCGCCGCCGCTGATGATCATGTCCTTGAGCCGGTCGCAGATATAGAGGAAGCCGTCTTCGTCGAGATAGCCGATATCGCCCGAATGGAACCAGCCCTCGGGGTCGATCGCGGCAGCGGTGGCCTCGGGCTTGTTCCAGTAGCCGCGCATGATATGCGGCCCGCGCATGACGATTTCGCCGCGTTCGCCTGCCCCCAGCGGGGTGCGGCCGTCTTCGCCGACGATGCGCAGATCGACGAAAAATGCCGCCTTGCCCGCCGAGCCGAGCTTGGCCAAAGCGAAATCATTGCCGAGGAAAGTGCCGGAAGGTGCGGTTTCGGTCAGGCCGTAGCCCTGGTTTAGCGGGACCCCTCGATCGCTATACAGCTGCAACAGCGGCTCGGGCACCGGCGCGCCGCCACACGAGATCAGCCGCAGGCTCGAGAGATCAGCGGTGGCAAAATCCGCATGCTGGCTGATAAACAGCAGCATAGCGGGAACCGCAAAGGTTCCGGTGACGCGATAGCTCGCCACATCGGCCAAAAAGCGCGCCGGATCGAAACTGCGATGCAGAATGATATGCCCGCCCTTCTGCCAGGCACCGAGCGCGCCAGTGTTCAACCCGCCGATGTGGAACAACGGAGCCGTCAGGAGCAGAACGTCATCCTGGCTGAAATCGGCACCGAGTGTGGCATTGATATTGGCCCACCACAGGTTGCCGTGGGTGAGCATCACCCCTTTTGGCCGACCGGTGGTGCCCGAGGTATACATGATTACCGCGATATCGTCCTCGGCAGTGGGTTCGCCATCGACGAGCGGCGCTGCACCGCCAACCAATTCGCTGACAGGTTGCCAACCCGGTGCTGCACCATCGGCAGACAAATACAACCGGCAACAGAGCCGCTCGCGAATGCCATCGATGATCGGTCGGTGCGGCCCATCGACTACCAGTGTGTGGACCCCGGCGTCGTTGATGATGTAATCCAGTTCAGGACCGGTCAGCCGGTAGTTGAGCGGAACGAAGATTGCGCCCAACCGGGCCGCCGCGAACAGCAGGTCGAAATAGACCGGCTGGTTCAAGCCCAGGAACGCCACCCTATCACCGCGGCACACCCCTGTCTCTTTCAGCGCAGTTGCCAGCCGGTCGATGCAATCCTGCATTTCGGCATAGCTGCGCGTCGCGCCTTCAAAAGTCAGCGCTGGCCGGTCGGGGGTCTGCCAAGCGCGGCGGGCGAACCAGTTGCCCAGCCCGATATCTGCGTTGGCCATTTGTCCCCTCCGATTGTTCGCAGAGTACCATCACGGCACTGCCAGCGCAGGTCAAGCAAGGCCGCATTGCCAGGTTGCGGCCAGAGTGCGCCCAAACACCCGATTTTAACCCGGATCGGCTACCCAGCGGGGCATGACGACGCCGATCTTCCCGCCCGAAATGCACGAGGCCTTTGCCGCGAGCTATCCGCATGAGCCGGCCAAGCTGACGCATGGCCTGCTCGGTCATCCGCTGCTCACGCTCGATGCGCTGGCCGACCTGGCGACAGCGCTTCCGGCGGACAGTATCGAGTACAACCCCGGCGCACTGCCGATCGGGATTGCGCCCGATGCGGTGCCCAAGGCCGCGATCAGCGTTCAGCAGGCAATCCGCGAGGTCGACACGGCGGGCTGCTGGGTGGTGCTCAAGCGGATCGAACAGGTCCCGGCCTATGCCGCGCTGCTTTGCGACCTGCTCGATGAACTGGCGGCCGAAGTCATGCCGCGCACCGGGCCGATGCTCCAGCTCGAAGGCTTTGTCTTCATCTCCGCGCCTGACTCCGTCACCCCGTTCCATTTCGATCCCGAGCACAATATCCTGCTGCAGCTGCGCGGCTCCAAAACCATGACGCTGTTCCCCCACGTCGACGAACAGGTCTTCCCCGACGAGGCGCAGGAGCTGTTCCATCTCGGCCAGCATCACCGCAACCTCACCTGGCAGGACGAGTTTGCCGAGCTTGGCCAGCCGATCACCATCCAGCCGGGCGAAGCGATCCACGTCCCGGTCAAGACCCCGCACTGGGTCCAGAACGGGCCCGCACCGTCGATCTCGCTGTCGCTCACCTGGCGCTCAAAATGGTCCTATGCCGAAGCCGACGCGCGCGCCTTCAACCACCTGCTGCGCGGGCTGGGGCTGAGCCCTGCGGCCCCGTCGGCTTACCCATCGCGCAACACGGCCAAGTCGCTCGCCTGGCGGGCGCTGCGCAAAGTCCGCAAAAGCGCGTGACCGCACTCTACATCACGATCGATACCGAATATTCGTTCGGCATGGCGCGCCGGATGGGCGGCGGCGGGCGCGCGGAAAACTTCGCCAGCTCGATCATCGGCCCGACCGCCAATGGCCCGCTTGGCATCCACTACCAGATGGACCGGTTCGACGCGGCGGGGATCAAGGCGGTGTTCTTCGTCGATCCGATGCCCGCCATGATCTGGGGGACCGAGGCAGTGGCCGATGTGGTCGGCCCGATCGTGGCGCGCGGGCATGACGTGCAGCTCCACCTCCACAGCGAATGGCTCGAAATCGCCGGGGCGGCGAGCCCGCTTCCGGGCCGCACCGGCGGCAACCTGCGCCTCTTCAATTTCGACGAGCAGTGCACGCTACTTGACTACGCGCGCGGGCAACTGATCGCCGCAGGTGCCCCCGCCCCGGTCGCGTTTCGCGCCGGCAATTACGGTGCGAACGACGATACCCTGCGCGCGCTCAGCACCCTCGGGATCGCTTACGACACCAGCCACTGTCCCGGCATCGCGCAAAGCGAGTGCCAGATCTCGCTTGGTCCCGACGACCGCCAGGTCCAGCGCCACTGCGGTACCATCGAAGTGCCGATCGGCTGCATCGCCGCGCCCGGCGGCACGCTGCGGCATTACCAGCTGACCGCGCTGACCGACGGCGAACTGCTTGCGGCGCTGCGCCATGCAGTGCGAAGCGGGCAAAGCCAGGTCACCATGGTTTCGCACAGCTTCGAACTGCTCAGCCGCGACCGGACCCGCGCCAACCGCGTGGTCCAGCGCCGGTTCGACCGGCTATGCGCCGGACCGGGCAGGATCGCCGGCCTCACCACCGCGACTTATGCCGCGAACCCACCGGCAATCGAACACAAGACCCCGGCCCCGCTGCCGCACTCGCCGCTGCGCACCTGGCGGCGCTATGCCGAACAGGCGCTGGGCAACGCGCTCTACGGCGCGAAATGAGCGATCCGTTCGCCCCGAACTTTGGCACCTGGCGCGGGGCCTTGCGGCTCGCGCTGGCTCGTGCCGAGTTGACGGCGGGCCTGTCCGGCGCGGTGCCGCCCGATCCCGCCAAGGTGCGGCGGCTCGTATTCGTCTGCCACGGCAACATCTGCCGCAGCGCCTATGCCGATGCGCAGGCGCGGCGCGCGGGGATGAATGTGACCAGCTTCGGTCTGTCGACCAGCAGCGGCAAGGGCGCGTGGCCCGCGGTTAGTGAAGTGGCGGCGGCGCGCGGGGTGGACATGTCGGCGCACCGCACCACGCAAATCGAAGACTACGTGCCGTTGCCCGGCGACTACCTGCTCGGAATGGAAACGCGGCACCTGCGCAAGCTGGCAACGCATCCGCTGACCGCGGTGCTGCCGCGCGGGTTGCTCGGGACCTATGCCGATCCCAAGGTCCCGCACATCCACGATCCGTACCAGCTTGACCCCGCCTATATGGAAGTCTGCCTGACCCGGATCGAGCGCGCGGTTGCCGGTCTGATCAGGCGCTACCCTCAGGCACGCGAAGGCTAATTTGCGACAGAGACTCCCCCTCTGGGGGAGGTGGATCGCGCAGCGAGCCGGAGGGGGCTTGCAAACAAAAGCCGCGATAGCGGCTGCGCGCTGCCGCGCGCTTGATGTACGCCCCCACCGTCA
>JANOAD010000170.1:0-15050 GCA_031410955.1 Novosphingobium sp.
GGCGCGATCGCACCCTCACCCATATATTCGCCGATCACCTCATCGTGTCCGCTCCCGTCAAGCAGATGCGGCATCAGACTCTGGCCATCCAGGCGAACTGCCGGTTCGACGGAGATTCCGGCCATATCGAGCAGCGTCGGCAACAGATCGACAAGCGATACGCTCGCATCGATCACGCGGGGTTGATAACGGTTCGGCGCATGGACGATCATGGGGATGCGTGCCGCGCCTTCAAAAAAGTGCATCTTGTACCACAGCCCACGCTCACCCAGCATGTCGCCGTGGTCACCGCAGACGATGACAATCGTATCCTCGCGCATGCCGGTTTCATCGAGCGTATCGAGGATCGTGCCGAACTGATCATCCACAAAGCTCATCGACCCGAAATAGGCGCGGCGCGCAGCATGCACCTGCGCCTCGCTCACCGCGTCAAGGTCCAAGCCGCAGACATAACGCAGCCGCCGCGAATGTGGATCGAGCTGGTCTAACGGAATGTGAACCCGAGGCATCGGAATCTCCACATTCTCGTAGCGATCCCAATATTTTTGGTGAATCGCGTAGGGATCGTGTGGATGGGTCAGCGAGAGGGTCAGGAAGAAGGGGCGCTCGTCACTGTCGCGCGCAATATCGTGCAGCTTGCGGCGGGCGGTGAACACCGCTTCCTCATCGAAGTCGAGTTGGTTGGAGCGGATACAGGGACCGGCAGTCAGCACCGAATCCATCGAATGATACCAGCTGGGGCGGTGCTCGAAATTGCTCCAGTCAGGCGTCCAGCCGAAATCGGCGGGATAGATGTCGGTTGTGAGCCGTTCTTCAAATCCGTGCAGCTGATCGGGGCCGACGAAGTGCATCTTGCCCGCAAGGATCGTGCGATATCCGCCCCGGCGCAGATAATGCGCCATGGTGGGAGTAGTGGCAGACAGCTCGGCGGCGTTGTCATAGGCGCCTATTCGCGAGGGTAGTTGCCCGGCCATCATTGAAAACCGTGACGGAGCACAAAGCGGACTGTTGCAATAGGCCGAACGGAACAGCACACCCTCATCGGCCAGGCGCGTCAAATTGGGTACGAGTACCGGCGAAGGCGCAATGAACGGCAGGAACGGAGCCGCCATTTGGTCGGCCATCAGGATCAGGATATTGGGTTGCCGCACCATCGTTGAACTCTCCCGTGACTCGAATTGCGCAACGTTGAGGCAACGCTAGCGATTTACCCATACTCCGGATCCTAAAATTGCGCTGCCTTTGCCGCAATCCAGACCAGCGCGGCGCAGGCCAGCAGCGCCAGATAGGGCAGTACGCCCGCCTTGGGCACGACCGCGACCCGTTCGAACGGGTCCTCGGCGGTGCCTTCCGAGACCGGGAATCGGCCCTTGTCCTGCACATAATGCCGGAAGGCGAAGACCGGGACGATCAGCAGCACGGCAATCAAGCCGTTGCGCAGCGTGCCCTTGCCCCAGACATCGGCGCCCGCGCCCATCCAGACCATGTTGACGAAGCCGAACACCGCGCCGGTCGCCAGCAGCCAGGTGGGCGCGCGGTAAGGCCGGCTCCAGTCTTTGCGGTCGATCCGGTGAATCCAACCGGCCTGAAGGTTGAGGAAGTTGAACACGAAGTAGCAGACGTTGGAGATCATCAGCACCGCGAAATAGTCTGAAGCGAGCAGCAGGATCAGGTTGAACCCAAGGTCGGTCCACATTGCAGCTGTCGGGGCGCCGTGTGCGTTGACCTTGCCGAGATAGCGCGGCAGCCAGCCATCGACCGAAGCCTGGTACAGCGTGCGGCTCGAGCCGAGCATCGACGTCATCACGATCAGCAGCAGCGACAGGATCAGCATCACGACCAGGAGGTTGCCGATGATCGCCCCGCCGCCGACGATGCCCGCCAGTGCCTTGGCCACGCCCGAACCGTCGTTGATCGTCGGATCGAGCATCCCGTTCAGGCCGAGCGAGGCCTGGAAGGCGAGCGGGACCAGCGTGAAGATCGCGATGCAGAGAAGCCCCGCGGCGATGATCGCCTTGGCCGTATCCTTCGCCGGATCGCGGAATTCGCGGGTGTAGCAGACCGCTGTCTCGAACCCGTAGGTCGACCAGCCGGCTCCGAACATGGCGCCGGCCATCAGCGTGAGGCCGGCGGTATTCCAGGTGCCGAAGCCCGGATTGCCCGCCGCGTCGCGAAGCATCGGCAGCAAGGGAAAAAGGTGATCGCGCGGCAGGTCGCCGGTGATGAAAGGCACCAGCCCGACCAGCAGCAGCGGGGTCATGCAGAGCAGCCCCAGGATCTTCTGGAAATTGGCCGCCCGCGCCGCGCCGTGGTGCTGGAGGAGGAAGGTGAGCAACAGGAACAGGGTCGCTATGATCGAGACCAGGTTGACCCTCAGGTGCAGACCGTCCCGGATCACGCCCAGGTCGAGCAAATGCAGTTCCCAGGTCCGGATTGCGGCATCGGCGGGGAACAGGCTGACCGTCATATAGGCCGCGGCAAGACCGGTCCCCAGCGCCAGCACGGGCGACCATGCCAGCCAATTGCACCACACCGAGATCGGCGCGATGAACTTGCCGTAAGGCAGCCATCCGGCCGCGCCATAGACCGAAGCTCCGCCCGACTTGTCGGGATAGAGTCCGGCGATCTCGGCGTAGACGAACGCCTGCACAAAACCCATCAGGATCGAGGCGATCCAGATCACCCAGCTGGGCTGACCGATCATCGTGGCGATCCCGCCCATAGTCAGCAGCACGCCCGCCGGAACCCCGCTCGAAGCCCAGAAGGCGTCCTTCCAGTCGAGCTGGCGGCGCAATTGCAGTGTTTCGCTCGGACTCAGTGTCTCGACCGGGCCAGTCACCGGCTTCTCCTCTTACCCATGGATCGGGCCTGCCACCGGATCAGTCTGGTGGCAGGCCCTTCATCCTTCGCGACCCGAAGGAAGCTCACTTGCCGAAGTTGTACTTTACGCTGACGCCCCAGGTCCGCGGCTTGGCGTAGACGCCCAGCACGTCGCCCCAGTAGAGCGATCCGTCGAAGGCGTAGACGCGGTAAGCCTTGTTGAACACGTTATTGACGAACACCGCCACGTCGATTTTCTTGTCGCCGGTGGTGAAGCCGATCCGGGCATTGGCGACCGCGTAGCCCTGTTCGCGTTCGACCGGGGCGCACATCACGGTGAAGCACATCGAGCTCTGGAAGATCGCATCGCCTTGCAGCGAAGCGGTGCCGCCCGCCAGATCGAATTCGTAGCGCGCCGTCGCGCTGCCCGAGAACTCCGGCGCCTGCGGCAGGTCGTGATTGACCACCGTCACCCCGTCCGGAAGCAGCACGTTCCTGACTTCGCTGTCCTGCCACGCGCCCGACAACTGCAGCGTCAGCCCTTTGGCCGGATGCGTGGTGAAATCGGCTTCGATCCCCTTCACCGTCGCCGGAAGGTTGCGCACAACCTGGGTAAAGCCGACTTGCACGAAGGCCTGGTAGTTCTGGTAGTCGTAATAGAACGCCGCCAGATTGAACGTGGTCCCCGGCGCCAACGTCGATTTGAACCCGACTTCGTAGTCGTTGAGCGTTTCGGGCCGGTAGGCGAGGTTGTTGAGCGTATCGACCAGCTGCGAGGGGAACGGCGTGCCGGTTGAGAACGTGAATCCACCCGATTTCGAACCGCGGTTGTAGCTGGCATAGACCAGCACTTTGTCGCTCGGCTTGTAGTCGATCTCGGCCCGTGCGGTTACCCCGCTGAAGCTGGGGCTGGCGGCAGCGGGCGTGATGGTCACCCCCGACAAGCCGCTGCCATATGTCCACGAAGCCGGCGTGTTGTATCCGGTAAGGTCGGTGTATGAAATTCCGCCCGGGCCAAAATGCAACGACAGCGCGTAGAGCGGCAGGGTGTGAACCGCGGTGTAATCGCCCACCTTGTGATCGTGCCAGTAGCGCAGGCCGCCGATCAGTTTGACCTGGTCGCTCAGCTTGAATTCGTCCTGCGCGAACACCGCCCATGATTCGGTCCGCTGGGTGAAGTTGACGCTGGGATCGTAGCCATCGAACGGGGTGGCGTACTTGGCCTTGTACTTGCCGTCGATGATCATCCCGAAGCCGCCGACGGTAAAGAAATTACGGTCGCTGGACTTTGCCAGCCTCAGCTCTTGCGAGTACTGGTTCACCTGCGCGTCCTGGAAAAATACCGTGCCCGAGGCATAGCAGGTCAGCGCGGTATTGGGCGCGGGGCAAGGTGCGGTCGGCGGCGGCGTGACGTTCTCGACATAGGGGATTTCGGGCGGGCCATCGCCGCTCTCGATGTAGAACTTGTTGAGGTGCTGGTAGTCCGAGATCGAAGTCAGATCGAGCGACCCGAGCTTGGCGTCGATACGCAGTGTCGCGCCGAACATCTTGCGATCGACATAGGCGGCGCCAGTCCCCGCGGTCTTCCAAGGATCGCCACCCTGCGACGCGGCGATCGAGGGGTTGAAATATCCGTTGCCTGCCGTCCCGGTGGTGCCCCAGTAGCCGCAGCTGTCGGTCGGCGACATGAATTCGCCCTGGAACTGCCCATTGGGGCAGGCCGGAGCATAATTGTAGACCCCGGCCTGACGCTCCTTGTCGGCCTGCGCATAACGCAGCGTGAGCTTGGCCTTGACGTCGCTTGAAGGCTCGAATGCCAGGGTACCGCGCAACGCCCAGTGGTTGTTCGCGCCGCGGTCCTTCTCGCCCGGAGTGATATTCTTGATATAGCCGTCATCGCGGTCATAGATTCCGGCAATGCGCGCACTCAGGCTGTCGCTCAGCGGACCCGATACGGCGCCCTCGACGATCGACTGGTTGTAGCGACCGTAGGTGAGCTTGACGTAGCCATCAAGGCGGTCGGTCGGCTGGTTCGAGATGAACTGGACTGCGCCGCCAGTGGCGTTGCGGCCGAACAATGTCCCCTGCGGCCCGCGCAGCGCTTCGACCCGGGCAAGGTCGAACACCGGAAAGCTCGCTGTGGTGATCGAACTGGCGTAGGAATCGTCCTGGTAGACCGCGACTGGCGGTTCCTGCTGGTCGCCGTAGTCGTTCTGCGACACCCCGCGCATGTTGAACACCACCTGCGACGAGGAATAGGCGTTGTATTTAAGGTTGGGGATCGCATAGACGAGGTCGGTCGCGCTGGTGATCGTACGGTTGGCGAGATCTTCCCGGCCCAGCACCGAGATGGCGATGCCGACATCCTGAAGCTTCTGTTCGCGCTTCTGGGCGGTGACGACGATCTCGGTTCCGCCGCTCGACGCGTCCGTGCTGTCATCTGGAGCGGTCTGGGCCAGGGCTGGCATCGCCGCCAAAGCCGTCGCGATGATCGCCACTGAGGCCGTGCCGCGCAGCCATGCGGCAGCGCTGAATCCTGATCTACGACCGGCCATTGTACCCTCCCGAATTGGAGCGGCCCCTGGGCGCTTCACATGCCGATCAGGTGGCCACTCGCCCCTTTGCGATGGACGCAGGATGACTCATATTGAATGACTGTGCAACCCGGTCAAACGGCGCTGGTGCATGCCGAATTTCGCTCCTCAAGCAGCAACCAAGCCACCCGTCGGCGGGAATTTGAATCTTATATGTTTAATTTTCCGTTATTTAGTTTGTTGCCCTAGAAAGATCCGAGACACTTATCTTAACTATCAAACAGACTTATGCATCGTTAGTCGATCACTAATTTCGATAGGCGGGCGCCGGGCAGTCTGGTATTGAATTGTCGTTCAATACCTTGTGAAGAGAGGAACGCGCATGGGCCGTCGCGAACCGGAAGATCGCCGCGTCCAGTTGTCGAGAGCCGCGCTGGCTGCGCTGGCCGACACCGGAATCGAGGCCTTCACCCTGGCTGAGGTCGCGCGCCGCGCCGAGGTATCTCCGGCCTTGGTGGTGCATTACTTCGGCGACCGCGAGCGGCTGATCGAAGCGACGTTTCGCCAGTTGGTCGAGCGGGTGACTACCCGCCCGATGAAGGCGCTTTCGGGCGGCGCGGAACCTGAAGAACGGCTCCGCGCCTTCGTTCTGGCGCACCTTAACCCTGGCGAGTTGAGTTCGGAGGCGTCGCGGGCCTGGCTCGCGTTCTGGGGACTCGCGCTCTACAACCCGGCGCTAGCCCGGCTTCAGCGGGTTCATCAGGAACGGATGGTCTCCAACCTCAAGCACGAATTGCGCGCGCTGGTGGTCCCCGAAGCGGTCACCCGGATCGCCGAGACCATCGCCGCATTGATCGACGGGTTCTGGCTTCGCGCCGCCTTGGCGAGCGCATGGAAGCCCGATGTCGAAATCCCGGTCGACTGGATCTTCGAGACGATCGACCGCGAACTTGCCGCCGCACGCTTCCTGGCGGGCAAAAGCGCTGCCGCGGTGCCGCTGGATCGGTTCGACACGATCAACCCGGCTACCGGCAAGGTCCTCGCCACCATCATGATCGACGGCAAGGCCGAAGTGGACAAAGCCGTCGGCCGGGCTGCCGAAGCCCAAAAGCTATGGGCCGCCACGCCTGGGGCGGAGCGCGGCCGCATCCTAAACCGCGCGGCCGCGCTGTTGGTCGAACGCAATGCGGAACTGGCCCGGCTTGAGACGCTCGACACCGGCAAGCCGATCCAGGAGACCATGGCGGTCGACGTCCTCTCGGGCGCGGACTGCATCGAGTATTTCGCCGGTCTTGCCCGCACGATCGCCGGTGAGCATTACGATCTCGGTCCGGGTGCGTTCGGCTATACCCGACGCGAACCGCTCGGCGTCGTCGCCGGGATCGGTGCGTGGAATTATCCAATCCAGATCGCTTGCTGGAAGAGCGCACCGGCGCTCGCCTGCGGCAATGCCATGCTGTTCAAGCCGGCCGAGCTGACCCCGTTGACCGCGATCGAACTCGCAAAGGTTTATCGCGAGGCAGGACTGCCCGACGGCTTGTTCCAGGTCGTCCAGGGCAAGGCCGATACCGGCCGGCTACTCAGCCGCCATCCCGGAATCGCCAAGGTTTCGCTGACCGGCGAGGTCGGCACCGGCAAGAAGGTGATGGCCGATGCCTCGGCCACGCTCAAGGTCGTAACGTTGGAGCTTGGCGGCAAGTCGGCACTGATCGTTTTCGAAGATGCCGATCTCGACGAAGCGGTTTCGGGCGCACTGCTCGCCAACTTCTTTTCCGCCGGGGAAGTCTGCACCAACGGCACCCGGGTCTTCGTCCACCGCAAGGTCCGCGAGGCCTTCCTCGCCAAGCTCAAGGCGCGGACCGAGGCAATGATCGTTGGCGATCCGCTCGATCCGACGACACAGGTCGGCTCGCTGATTTCGCACGACCACATGGAAAAAGTCCTCGGCTACATCTCGCTCGGTCTCGAACAGGGCGCCACGCTGCTTACCGGCGGCCAGCGTGTGACCAGGGGCACCCTCGCCGCCGGAGCTTTCGTCCAGCCGACCATATTCACTGGCTGCACCGATGAGATGGCTATCGTGCGCGAGGAGATCTTCGGTCCGGTCATGTCGGTGCTCGATTTCATGGATGAGACCGAAGTGATCGCCCGCGCCAACGCCACCGAACTCGGGCTTGCCGCGGGGATTTTTACCCGCGACCTGACCCGCGCGCACCGGGTGATCGCCGCGCTTGAAGCCGGGACTTGCTGGATCAACACCTACAACATCACCCCGATCGAACTCCCCTTCGGCGGCAACAAGCAGTCGGGACTGGGCCGCGAGAATGGCAAGGCGGCGATCGACTACTTCACACAGCTGAAAAGCGTTTATGTCGCGATGGAGCCGATCGATGCCCCATATTGAGCTCTTGATATCTTATTCGCCGGAGCCCGCGAATCCTGATTGCAAGGTCGGGGCGTAGTCAGACAAGGCCTCTCCCCCGATGCCCCTGACGCCGCGGGCTGAGAGGACCGCAACGATTTCGACCGGATCAAGCGCTTGAACGGTGAGGTTTTGCGCGCGCCCTCGCTGCTGTCGAGCGCGAAGCCCGCGTAGTCGCAGAGCGCGACCAGCCCGTCGAAGCCGATGGCGTTCTGACTGGCCATCAGCAGCGCGGGGTCCTCCAGCATGCTGAGCGCGGTGGCATATGGCATATGGGTGTGGAGCACGCACTGCACGTCAGGCCGTGCGGCGTGGAGCGGTGCATGGATGTGAAACGCGGTGTCCTCGACCGGCCCCTTACCGGCGAGGACATTGCCGGCAAAATCGACCACCAGAAAATCGCTCGCACGCACTTCGGACCAATGCAGCCCGAACGGCGCCAGCAGAAACCGGTCTGCGTGCCCCGGCAGCAGCAGCGTGAAGTGGTTGTCGATGCCCTCGTGAGAGCCGTAATGCACGGCAAGCCGGTGGGCCGCAGCCAGATCGACCCGTGCCCGGCGCTCGGCTGCGTCGCAGTCTGCCAAGTTGATTCTGCTTGCGACGATCCCCACCCCTCCAACCGCCATATTGTTTCAGACCCGATTGCCGGGCAAGCGCAAATCCCCGGCGCTCTTGCGCAGCGCCGCGATATGCTCGGGGCCGATCCCGCAGCAGCCGCCCACGATCGAGGCGCCCGCTGCGTGCCACGCCGTGGCAAAGCGGCTGTAGCCTTCGGGCGTCAAATCCTCGCGGATCGGGCAGAGTGCTGAATTGGCTTCGGCATCGGCGGCCATCGGTGGGAAGGCATTGGCGTAGACGCCTATGCGGATCGCGTTCTCCGCCCCCAGATGTGCGCGTGCGGCACGCACGGCGGCTTCCATCACTTCGGGCTGGCTGCAATTGAACAGCAGCGCTGCCGCGCCCACATCTGCTGCGAGGCGGGCGGCCTCGGTCACGCTTTCCCCCGAGCGCAGGACGGGTTCGTCCGTGGCGGCCTCATCCTCCAGCGTGAAGGAAAGCCAAAGCGGCTTGGCCGTCGGGGCGGTGAGCACGGCGGCGAGGCGGGCCTCGACCAGCGACGACAACGTTTCGGCGAGCCAGTGGTCGATGTTCGGAGCCAGCGCGCCGATCAGGACCTCAAGCACGGGGCGCGCGCGATCGAGGTCGACAAGGTCCGGGCGGTAGGAGCCGCAGACCGGTGGGAGCGAGCCGGCAACGTGCACCGCACGCGGCGATGCATCCGCCACCTCGCGCGCCAGCCGCCCCGCGAGTGCGGCGAGCGCGGCGCCTTCAGCGGCAAAGCGATCCGCGCCGATATGGAAAGGCACGAGGGCATAGGAATTGGTTGTGATGACGTCCGCCCCGGCCTCGACATAGGAGCGGTGGACCGCGCTGACGAACTGCGGTCCTTCGATCAGCGCCAGCGCCGACCATTCGGGCTGGCGGAAGGGCGCACCGCTGCGGGCAAGCTCGCGGCCGGTGCCGCCATCAAGAATAACAAGGCTGGCAGTCATAGTCAGAATCGGGCTCTCTTCGCGGTCATTGTCGAAACGTTAGCACGCCGTGGACATTGTCAAAGCAAACGCATCGCCATTTGCCAGATTGGTTAGGCAGCCCTGCGGCAGGATCTCGATCTGATTTCTGACCCGCTTTGCAAACAAAAAGGGTTTCCCCCGGCATGACTTAGCGGATCGATGTCCACACGACTCTAGCCAGCAGAGTACCTGCCCTGACAACAAGCGAGTGAACGAACTAACGGCTCGGTCGCCAGTTTGACCAATGTCAGCTTTGTGGTCGTATCCGGCTAGTCCGCTTTTGGTTGACGAAGTCGAAGTTGCGGACGCGCGGCTACTGACTGCAGACTGGCATTGCAATTCGTCTGCTGCGGCGAAATCCATCGAGAGTTTTGCCCGCCTGTAACGCTCTCCCGACGTACGATCAGTTCTGCAATCTTGCCTTGCAGTGCGTCGGTGTCCGGAACGCATCCCGGTCAGAATATCAGCAGGATTGATTGCGCCGGTAACAGCAAACCGCACTAGCTGTGATCAATTGCCGGCAGAGCCCACTTCACTGCGCCGGTAAACCGCCGACTTGCAGACATCCTGATCCAGACGCCGATTGTCTGAGCCATAAAGCGGTTGATTGGCCATTGCCCCTTTTCCAAGCTCAAGCACCGTCGCAAATTCGGGGGCGACCTTCATGTCCGCGAGCCGAAAATGGACATTCCACAGCGCCAGCAGGCCGCCGGGACGAACCAGCGCGCAAAGGGCTTCGACGAACCGCTCAGCTTGGGCGAAGGGGAGGATGGCGGCGGATGTGAGCGGCCGCTCTTCTTCGAGCCGGGCATGGCGCAGCACCGCCAGGCACAGCACGGCATCGAACGACTGACCAGCCAGCTCAGCCGGATCGCCGGATTGAACCAGCGTAATCCCCGGAATTCCCTCGACCGCGCGCGCGGCGAGCGCCAGACTGCGCGGGTTGATGTCGACTCCGACTATTTCCGCATGCGGCACCGCCGCCTGCAAAGCTTGCAACTCGGCTCCGGTCGAGCACCCCCAGGACAACAACCGCGGCCGCTCGAACTTGGCCAGTTCCTTCGCCACAAATCCAAGGATCTCGGGATAGCGGCCGACCCCGGTCGTCGCTTCAGGTTGTAGCATCTGCCCGGGGTGCGATAACTCGACCTGGCGCACGGCACGGTAATGAGGGTGCAGAGCGCTGCGCAGCCAGCGGCCCAGCGGTCGAACGCCGGGGATCAGTTTCAAGGACCTGCGCCACCCGTTCATTGCGCATCTCCTCTGCGGCGATCGCGAGTGGTCAGGCTTTGCCTTTTCCGCCGAAAGTTGCAACTGCTGCAACGGAACCCGTGGCGGAGCATCGACAGTTGCAGATTTCGTCTCAGTTCGGCTTTGGTCTCGAGCTTGTCAGCGACCTGTGGGTGCCGGGCGCCGTTGGAGTCGCCCCGCGCGGCAATGCGCCCTCGGTCCGGATTGCGATTAGCGACGCGTGCGCGGTCGATCCCGACGTGCAGTTCGTCTGCGAAGGGGCGGCGATCGTCTATCGTCATCCCACTGGCGTATTTCGATGCCTCCCTGACAACATCGAGATCGCGCCATGCGAACCGCTCGATCTTGACGACCTCGGCATGCTCCTGGTCGCCAATGCCCTGCCCGCCGTGTTGTGGCAACGCGGCGCCTTCGTGCTCCATGCTGCCTGTGTCCGTTTGCCCGACGGCCTGACAATTGCCATCGCCGGGCCCAGCGGTGCCGGCAAATCGCGCCTGGCCGCGAGCTTTGTCGAGGCCGGAGCCGAGCTGATCGGCGACGACAGCCTGGCGCTGGCTGCTAATGAGGACGGCGTGCTTGCCTCGGGACTGCCAGGGGGCTGGTTTTCCCGCGACAAGGACAGTCCGCACCGAGAATTCCGGAGCAATCCAGGCGGCCCGTCCGGTGGAATGGCTCGCCTCGACGTGCTGGCGGTGCTTGACGAAGCGGACCCGGTCAAAGCTGGGCACTCCCCCTTGGCCTCATTCGAAATGCTGATGCAGAACCGACATCGGCCGCAGGTTCCATTGTTGCTTGGTTTGCAAGGACAAGTGCTGGCCCATGCGGCGCGGATTGTGCAGCGGTTGCCGGTCGTCAGGCTCGCTGCCGGCCTTGGGTCGATCGAGGATCTCGCGTCGACGCGCACCGCGCTCGATCGCTTGGCGCGTGAAGCACGCTATGTTAGATGACCGGACGATGCAGAAGACACCGGCAATTGAGCCGGCCAGTGCCGGAAGGGAAATGACCATGGGCGAACCGCTTTGGAAACGCAGCGACGACTGGGTCGGCTCTGAAATCGAAGACGCTTTCGTTATGGTCAATATCGACAGCGGCAAATACGTGGCGCTCAACCTCACTGCGACGACGGTATGGGAAGCCATGGAAAGCCCGGCCGACCAGGCTTCGATCGAACGCGCCTTGTGCGAGGCCTATTCGGTCTCGCCCGAGGATTGCCGCCGCTCAGTAGCGGCCTTGCTAGCGCAAATGCAAGAACTGCAGCTCGCTAGCCAAGCCTGATTGCGGCTGCTCGGCCAATGCGATGAATGCCCCGTTCTCCCTCGTTGCCGAACCACCTAAGCGGCTGACCGGACGCGAGGAGTGCGCGCTATTGCAGCGTGCGTTGGCCCAGCGTGATACCCCAGCGGTCCGGATCAAGCTGGCGCAGCTCCACAACCGGCTTGATGAATTTGGCGAGGCCATCGCCCTGCTCGATAGCGCCGGTGCGCCGAACGACTTCGTCACCGCCAAGGCCTTGATCGCGGCGCTGATGGGGCGCGGCGCGCCGAACGATATCGATCGTGCACTGGCTGTGGCAAACTCGGCCGAAGACCTGGCCGACGACGACCTCTGCCGCGCCGATGCCCGGTGCGATCAGGCGGCAGCCTTGCTGCGCCAGGGCGAACAGGCGCGGGCCGAACAGCTGCTGGAAGCCGCGCTGGCGCTCGATCCGGCGAACGACGAAGCTTTCCGCCGCCTCAGCGGCTTGTGGCTGTGGCGCCGGGAGGCGGATCGGGTCTTGGCGCTGGCCGATCAAATCGAAGCGCTCGGTGTGGCCCATGTCCAGCTGCTGGGCCAGCGCACCAAGGCCCTGACCATGCGCGGCGACATTGCCGCAGCGCGCGAACTGGTTGGCCTCGACCGGTTCCTGTTCCAGACCGTGCCCCCTGCCCCCGGCGGATGGCCCGACCTGCCAAGCTTTCACGCCGCACTGGCGCAGGAGCTTTATGACAGCCCCGGCTTGCGCAACGGGCGTCATGGTACGGCATCGGTCCATAGCCTGCGGGTGGACGAACCAGCCACCGCGGCGACCCCTGCCATGCGCGCGTTGCAGCAGCTGATCGTCGACTATGCGGCGCATGCGACACAAAATCTGCCGGCCAAAGGACACCGCTGGTTGACCGTCCGCCCGGCCAGCGCGCAGCTGCGGATGTGGTGCGTGATCACCGAAGCTGCGGGCTGGGAGCGCTGGCACATGCACCCGCTGGGCTGGGCCACCGGCGGTTATTATGTCGAGGTTCCCGACGCGGTGCAGCATGGCAGCGGACCGGCCGGGTGCCTCGAATTCGGCCTGCCCGATCACCGGATCGGCCGCGAGACGGCCGCGGCCTTCGGCTCAAGGCTAGTTCGCCCGCAGCCGGGGCTGCTCAACCTGTTCCCCTCGCACGCCTACCACCGCACCCACCCGCACGGTGCCGAGGGGCGGAGGATCTGCATCGCTTTCGACCTGCTTCCCGATTGAGCGCTGAACTGCCCTGCCACGCGCGCTTTGCCGGGCTGGATTGGAGCGCGGATGTGCCGCTCGACCAGTTCGATCCGGCACCGCAAGGCGCGCCCGGCGCGATCCCGCTCAGGCGACAAGCGGCACCCATCCTGCCCGATCCGATTCGTAAAGTGGGTCGGGCAACCATCGGCACTCAGGGCGTGCGGTTCGATTGCGACGATGAGGTCTGCTTTGAAATGCATGGGGGGACCTCGATCGGATGGGTCCCGGGACCCGACTGGTCGGGGCGGTTGCCGGTATCGTTCTTCAGCTCGGTGGCGGCGATCACGCTGGCTTGGCGGGGGATCCTGCCGCTGCATGCCTCAACCGTGGTATTGCATGGCAAGGCCTGGCTGATCGCGGGCACGCCCGGTGCGGGCAAATCGACCCTCGCCGCCGAGCTGCTCGGCGCAGGCGCGCGCTTGCTGGCGGACGACTTGACCCCGCTCTCGCTCGGACCGCAACCGCTCGCGTGGCGCGGGCGCCCGGCGATGCGGCTTCATCCCAATAGTTGCGCAGGTATCGCGCAGGCCGCGCCCCCAGAGGCGACCGACGACGAGCGCGGCAAACTGCTGGTCCGGCCCGCGGCCCGCGCCGAGGATCAAGGCTGGCCGGTCGGCGGGATCCTGCTGCTGGGCAACGCCATCGGCACGGGCCACGGCGCAGCGGAAACCGCGATGGCCTATGGCTCGATCCTGTTTCGCCCCAGGATTCTCTCGGCACTTCCCGGCCACCAACTTCTGCGCAAGGGATTGCTGGAACTGGCGCGCTCGGTTCCCATGGCGCTGGTCCCGCAGGTCTGGCAATTCGATTCGGGTGCTCGCACGGCCCGGATCGATCAGGCTCTCAAGGCAATCGCCAGGCTTGACGCGAGTCGATCAGGCCTTTGATCCCAGCGCGCAGCTGGGGTGCTCGGGCTGGGTCAGAAACCACCCGGCGTAGATCCGGCGCGGCCCACCATCACTGACCGGGGTGACCCGGTGCTCAAGCTCCGGCCGGACCCCTACGATCAGCACCGAACCGGCCTGCGAGTGATCGTGGCGCAGCAGCAGTGCGGTTTTGCCCTTGCGGCGAAGCTGGAACTGCCCGCCAACGAATGGTCGTTCCGACAGGTTCACGATTATCGCGAGGCGGCGAGTGGTGTCATGAAGGTCATCATGCCAGTCCAGCGCATCGTTGGTACTGGCGCGCATCTCGGCAAAGCGGCCGGCCACCGCGCGCAATGGCCCCATGCCGGTCGCTTTTTCAAGCCAGCTCAGCAGGTCCGTCGAGTGCAGCAAGAGCGAAATCGCCTTGCCGATCAACTGCGGCGCTTCGACCAGACGCGTTCCGATCTGCTCGATGTCATCGTCGGCGACGAACCGCGCTTGCGCGGCGCGTTCGACCATCCGGGCGCAGAATCCGGGCTCGAATGCAGCGGAGATACTCATCGCCGGCACGCGGTCAAAGCGTTCGCGCCAGGGTGCGGGGTCGGACAGGATGGTCACGCCCTGCGATCCGATCAGGAACGGAGTTGCGGGTTCCATGACCGGTTGCCTATCCGATCGCGCGACGCAGCGTCAAACCGGTTTCACATCGAAAGCGATGCAGATCCGCTTGCCCGGGCCGAAATGGGGGTAAGTGCGGTGAAAGGTGTGCGACGGGAAAGTCAGCATCATGCCCGGTTCGGGCCGCACCTGCGTGGTGCCATAGGCATTGGCCGTTTCGATCCCGGTAAATTCTTCGGGCAAGCCGAACGCAAGGCAACCGCCCTGATCGGTGCCAAGTGCGATCTCTTCGGGAATCTGGACATAGTAGACCCCGCTCAACCAGCCGAACTGGTGGACGTGCCAGCCTTCGAACCCGTCACCTTCGGTGATCACGCACCATGCGCGCAGCAAGGCCTGGTCGGGCTTGTCCGCCAGCCAGCGGTGGCCGAGGTGATCCAACTG
>JANOAD010000171.1:0-39494 GCA_031410955.1 Novosphingobium sp.
CCGACCGATCCCGAGGCATTGCCGCCGATCGTGAAGGCGCCATATGCGCTCGGATTGAGCGCGATCATGCACGCGGTGAGCGTGTTGTAGGTAGTGGTGGTCGTAACCGCATTGCCCGCTTGCGAGGCCGATGCTGTCGCGGTTACCGATACCGTGACCGAGCGGCCGGTGACGATGTTGGTGAAGGGCAGCGTTTTGGTCGCCGACGCGACCACCTTGACGGCATTCTGGGTGCCGCCGTTGTAGTTGACTAGGGTCGTGGTCGGCCCGGTGTCAAAGTCGGCGGCATTCTGGACGTTGGCGTTGTATTCCTGCAGCGCCCGCGACTGATAGGTCGATTGCGTGGCGGTGGTGGTCCGCGCCCAGGCCCCGGCGAGCGCCGCCTGATCGACCGCAAACTGCAAGTCGCGCTTCCACATGTAGTATTGCGCGCTGTCGACTGCGAGGCCCGAAGTGCCGATCAGCACCGGCGTGCCGAGCGCGACCAGCAACATCGCGTTGCCGCTCTTGTTGCGCCGCAGATCGCCAAGAATGCGCCGAATTGTGCTGAGCATGGTGCCCTCATTTGGTTCCAGAACAGCATGCCACTACGCGGTCTTGGTTCTCGTCCTCTCAAGCATCAGGGTTAACGACCGGTTGAGATGCGTTTTTTTGCGAGTCACCGGTTGCATGAATGCCGATGACGATTAGGCATTCAGCGCATGTCAGACGCAGATTTCCTGGCCAGCCTGCCGATCGAACGCCGGTTGGCGCTGAGCTACGCCCCGGCCCGTTCGCGCTTGCTGTGGCTGGGCCTGTTCGCACTCGATGCGCGGCTCGGCAACGTCGTGAGCGAAGCGCGCGAACCGATGCTGGCGCAGATCAAGCTGGCCTGGTGGCGCGAGGAGCTGTCCAAGCCGCTTGGCTCACGCCGCACGGGCGAGCCGCTGCTGGCGTTGCTTGAGGCGTGGGGAGATGAGGCTGCGGGTCTTGCGGCGCTGATCGATGGCTGGGAGATCCTGCTGGGCGATGAGCTGCTGGGCGGCGATGACCTGGCAGCGGCGCTGAAGGCCCGCGCCGCCGCGTGCCTTGCTCTTGCTGTGCGGTTAGGGAGCGGAGCGGACGGAGTTGCGCAAGCGGCGCAGGGCTGGGCCGCTGCCGACCTCGCGCCGATGTCTGCGGGGCCGATCGCGCGCGATTGGCCGCGAATTCCTTTGCCGCGCGAAATGCGCCCGCTCCACGTCCTATACGGGTTGGCCGCGCGGCGGCGCGGACAAATACCGCTCATCCCCGGACCAGTAGCTGCACTGGCTGCAGTAAGGCTTGGCTTGTTCGGTATTTGAGCTAGACCTGCCTTGTACTGGAGGCGGCAAGATGAATCGGATTGTGCTGGGTGCGGTTTCGGCGTTGATGCTTGCCGGGGCCGGGTTGTTCTGGTGGCAGGGCCAGGCATCGGTCAATGCCTCGGCACCGCCGCCGCAGTTGGTTGGTGAACCCGAAGCCACCGGTCTGCCGCTGGAAGATTTGCCCGACGAAGGCGGGGAAGGGATGCAGGGCGCTACGCTGCCCGGGATGAACGAAGCCAGCCGCGAGGAAAAGCGCTTCAACCGGCTCGACCGCAACCGCGACAATGCGATCACCCGGGTCGAGATGCTGCAGCCCCGCATCGCCGCGTTTCGCAAGCTCGACACCGATCATAACAACCTGCTCAGCTTCGAAGAGTGGTCGGTTGCCACTTCGAACCGGTTCAAGGGTGCCGATGCAGATGGCAACGCCAGCCTGACCCGTGGCGAATTCGTGACGACCAAGCCCAAGCCGGGCAAGCAGGCCAAGTGCGGCTGCCGCTGATCAAGCGAGCCAGGCCGCCAGGTCGGCCTTGGCCCGCTCGGTATAGGCTTCCTTGCGCTGCTTCTTCTTCACCGCCTCATCGACCGGCGGAAACAGCCCGAAGTTCACATTCATCGGCTGGTAGGTTTCGGCCACCGCATCGCCGGTGATGTGCGACAGCAGCGCACCCAGCGCCGTGGTTGGCGGCGGGGGTGTCCAGGCATCTCCGGCAAGATCGGCCGCGCTCATCAGCCCGGTCATGAGGCCGACGGCTGCGCTCTCGACATAGCCTTCGCAGCCGGTGATCTGTCCGGCAAAGCGGATATGCGGCGCGCTCTTAAGCCGCAGTTGCCGGTCGAGCAGCACCGGGGAATTGAGAAAGGTGTTGCGGTGGAGCCCGCCCAGCCGGGCGAACTCGGCGTTCTCCAGGCCGGGGATGGTGCGGAACAGGCGGACCTGCTCGGCGTGCTTGAGCTTGGTCTGGAAGCCGACCATGTTCCACAGGGTCCCCAGCTTGTTGTCCTGGCGCAGCTGGACCACCGCATAGGGCCAGCGCCCGGTGGGATGCTCTTCGGTCGCCCAGTGCGGATTGTCGAGCCCGACGGGCTTCATCGGGCCGAAGCGCAAGGTCTCCACCCCGCGCGCGGCCATCACCTCGATCGGCATGCAGCCTTCGAAGTAGGGGGTGTTGGTCTCCCAGTCCTTGAACTCGGTTTTCTCGCCATCGAGCAGCCCCTGGTGGAACGCGGCGTACTGCTCGCGGGTCATCGGGCAGTTGATGTAGTCCTTGCCGTCCCCGCCCAGCGCGAGTGAGCTGTCCGAATTCTTGTCCCACCGCGCGGCCATCCAGCAGGTGTCCATGTCGATCGAATCGCGGTGGATGATCGGGGCGATGGCATCGAAGAAGGCCAGACTTTCGGCGCCGGTCGCAGCGGCGATGCTATCCGCCAGCGCACCCGAAGTGAGCGGGCCTGTCGCCACGATCGTCAGACCGGCATCGGGCAAGGCGTGGATGCGCTCGCGCACCACCGTCAACGTCGGCTGGGCAGCCAGTGCGGCCTCGACTGCGGCCGAGAACACATCACGGTCCACAGCCAGCGCCGAGCCCGCTGGAACCTGCGCCTTGGCCGCGGCCTGCATGACCAGCGAATCGAGCACCCGCATTTCGTGATGCAGCAACCCGACCGCGTTCTTCTCGTGATCGTCGGAGCGAAAGCTGTTCGAGCAGACCAGCTCGGCAAGGCCCGTGCCCTGATGCGCAGGCGTCATGTCGCCGCCACCGCGCATCTCGGACAGGCGCACCTTCACCCCGCGCCGCGCCAGCTGCCACGCCGCCTCGCTGCCAGCGAGCCCGCCGCCGATAATGTGCACATCGTAGGTCATCGCGGCCCGCCTAGCCTTGCCGGGACGAGATTCCAACGCCAAGCATCGCGGCGAGAGGGATTTGCCAATGCCAAAGCGTGCGCTGATCGAACAAAGGCCGTGGCTGCTGGCGAGCCTGGTCGCCGGGATCAGCTTCTTCTTCGTGAAGGATTCGCATCTGCCTGGCCTATACCAGATCGCGTGGAAGGGAGCGGGCGTGGCGCTGCTCGCGGTGTGGGCGTTCGTGCGTCATCCGTCTCGTGACGCTCGTCAAATCGGGCTGGTCATGGCATTTGGTGCACTCGGCGACATGCTCATTGAGCTAAGCCTCACTGCCGGAGCGGGGGCGTTCTTCGTGGGACACCTCGTCGCTATCAACCTCTATCTGCGCCACCAACGGACAGTGATGAGCATCAGCCAGAAGCTTGCTTGCGCCGCACTCTTGTTGCTGACGCCGGTCATCGCGTTCGTGCTGCCTGCCGACCGATCGATGGCACCCGGCGTGGCAATCTATGCGTTCGCGCTGGGGGCAATGGCAGCTGCCGCCTGGGCTAGCAGCTTTCCGCGCTACCGCGTCGGACTTGGGGCGGTGATGTTCGTTGCGTCTGACCTGCTTATCTTCGCGCGGCTCGGTCCGCTGGCGCAAAGCCAACTGCCGGGACTGCTGATCTGGCCGCTCTACTACTTTGGGCAATTCCTGATCTGCATTGGCGTGATCGGCCGCTATACCGGACGCGATCGGCAAGGCCTTGCCAACGCAGGCTGATTTTGCGATCACCGCTTCAGGGCGCGCGTCTCGGTGGTGGAGCTTATCCATGCACAAGTACCTGCGCGCGTTCATCGCCGTCAGCGCTGCACTTCTGGTCCTGCCGTCGCTGGCATCGGCGGGTGACAAGCCGCCCACGCCTTATGACCACACCCGGGCCGGCTTTGTCAGCGATGGCCGCCAGAACTATCCTTTCACGCTGCTCGGCGTGACGATCGAATGGGATTTGTCGTGCAGCAAGGGCAAGGCGGCGGACTGCCTGAAACTCGGCAAGGCATTCGAGAATGGCTTTGGAGCGCTCGAACCTGACCAACGGGCCGCGGTCGGGTACTACATGCTCGCATGCAAGCGCGGAGCGGGTGAGGGCTGCACCCGCGCGGCAACGATGCTGAGTGAAGGGACGCCGGGATACAAGCTTCCTGACCTTGCCCGGCAGCAAATGGAGATCGGCTGCAACCAGCTGAAGTACCAGCCTTCATGTGCCAGTCTTGCGACCAGCCAGGCGGTGGCGGCAGGCCCCACATCAAGCGGCGGAGACGCACTGCTGGCGCAGGCCTGCAGCGGCGGCGACGACACGGGCTGCCGTATCCGCGCCAACACCCTGTTCTATCAACGCAGCGATGCAGCCTCGCGCGGCGAGGCGATCAAGCTGTTCGAACCGGCGTGCAAAGCGCGCAAGGCCTGGGGCTGCATGGGAATGGCCGACGCCTATGCCAATGGCTGGGGGGTGGGGCGCGATCAGGGCCGGGCGGGTGAGTTCCAGCGGACCGGTTGTCTTGAATCGAACGGCGACAAACTGCGGCTTTGCACTTTGCACGGCACGCGGCTGGTCGCTTCGCGCAGCAAGGCCGACCTCAACCTGGGCGAGCAGATCCTAAACGCCTCCTGCCATGCAAACGACGGCCTGGCCTGCTACCAGCTCGGACAGCTGGGACTCGCACCTCCAGCCGGCGCGACGACCACGATCCAGGAGGCGATGTATTACTCGCGGCGCGGGTGCGAACTGGGTCAAGCGAGCGCTTGCAGCGTGCTGGGTGGAATCTATGCCGGGTCGTCGACAGAAGTGGATTCCGATCTCGCTGCGGCGATTGCCTTGCTCGACCGCGGCTGCAAGTTGGGCGATCAATCGGGCTGCAGCCTGGCGACCAAGCTGGTTGCATCGGATCCGCAACTTCGCCAGCGGGTCCCGGCGATCAGTCCCGCTGCCCCGGCAGCCGAGCAGTTGCGCCGCGCCGAGCAAGCGGTGGCTTCGGGCAACCCGATGAACGGTCTGATTGCAGTGATGCGGCTTGTCCGCGAAGGCAACGAAGACGCCGAATGGCTGATGGGCGGATGGATGTACTACGGGTTGCCCGGCTTTTTCGGGCCCGAGAAGCGCGGCGACGGCCTCATCCTGTTCGAGAACGCTGCCCGGGTCGGCCACGTCGATGCGGCGATCTTCATGGGCATGGCGTACTGGTACGGCCCCGAAGTTCCTGAGGATCACGCCAAAGGGCTGAACTACATGAGTATCGCCGCCGCTCGCGGCAGCGCCGAGGCGGGAGCGATCCGGCGATCGATGCTGGCTGAGCCGGCCCGGCAGGAACAGGCCCGGCGGCAGCGCGAGTACGCCGAGTGGGAGGCGCAGCGGCGCGAGTACTGGGCAACACACCCACCAATCAGCGCGACCTGGTCGGCGCCGAGTTCGATCTACAACCCGGCACCGACCGGGCGCTCGGTATCGCAGATTTACGACGAAGCAAATTTCAACAACGCGATCAGCTATTACTCGGGCGGCACGTCGGTGTGCGCCTCCAGCAATCGCTATTGCTAAAGGGGGACAGGATGAACAGGGGATCGATCTTTGCCGCAAGCTTGGTGCTGGCACTCGCCTTGGCCGCACCGACGCATGCCGACACGATGAGTTTCACGATCACCGTCGGGACCAAGGAAAAGAACGGGGTCTGTTTTGTCTACCTGCCGCAGGATCCGAAAAACCTCGAAGGGCCGGAACTGGAAATCAGCGTCAAGGCGAGCAACGGCAACGTCAACGTCGGCATGTCCAAGCTGCCGAGCGACCTCGTCAGCCCGCGGATCGACCGCGAACACGTTCCGCTGACCCTGACGCTGGGCAACGGCAAGAAGCTCAAGACCGATGAGGGCTATTACTATGGAGGCTATTATTACAAGCACATCGGTTATTGGAAGGACGAGACCAAGGGTGCGGCGCTGCTGGCGTATCTCAACGGCGGAACCACATTTAAGGCCGACTTCGACGGGCTGCATTACGGCCCGATCCCGATCCAGCAATCAGGTCCGCAGATCAAGAATTACGCCTACACCTGGCTCAAGGGCTGCATGGAGCGCAATGGCAACCCGGTGAAGTTTTGACCTAGCCAGCCCAGGCCGCGATAGTCGTGCGGTGCAGTTCGCGGCGGTGGCCTTCGTAGCCACCGGTCGCCTTGTGGAGGACCGAGCGGTTGTCCCACATCACTAACATGCCGGGCTCCCAGCGGTGGCGATAAACGAAGCGGTCATCGCCTTGCCATGCTTGCAGTTCCAGCAGCAAGGGAATGGCCTCGTTGTCGTCCATCCCTTCGATCCCGACGATGTAGCCAAACGTCGAGTAGAATCCGCGCCGTCCTGTTTCAGGGTGGACGGGGACCATCGGGTGAGTCTGGGTCGCCAGTGCCGCTTCACTTGGGCGAATGTCCATGCTGCGGCCCTTGTCTTTCGCGCCGTAGCTGCCGCCGGGTGCATAGGCGAGGCGCGCGGAGTGGATCGCGATCAGGTCGGCCAATTCGGCTTTGCGTGGAGCGGGCAAGGCTTCCCATGCGGCGTGCTGGTTGGCGTAAAGTGTATCGCCGCCGAGCGGAGGGATATCGACAGCGTTGAGGCAGGTGCCCGCAGGCGGCCGCGCCTGAAAGCTCCAGTCGGTGTGCCAATTCTCGGCAAACAGCGGCGTCTGCTCGCCAGCCTCACGCCGGATCGCTGCGATGTGCTCGCGGCCGGGGATCGGGGCAAAGAACGGATCATCGCCGAACCCCCCGAAAGCGAGAGTGAACCGCTCAAGATCATCATCGTCAATGTTCTGATCGGGGAAGGCGAGGACGTGGTGTTCGAGCCAGGCCCTTCGCACTGCTCCGACAGTTTCGGCATCGAGTGACTTCGAAAGGTCGAGCCCGGTAATGCGCGCCCCGCACGCACCACCCGAAGGCTCGACCCGGAACGTCATTCCTCAGTCACTCCGGGCGGCGTTGCAACGCCTTCGGATTCGCCTGGCGCCTCGGCTTCTTCATCGTCGCCAGTATCGATCAGCCGCACCGCGCTGACGACCTTCTCTTCGTCGGCAACGTTGAACAGCCGCACCCCGGCGCTGCCGCGACCGATGACGCGCAAGCTTTCAAGCGGCAGGCGGATCAGCTTGGCCTGGTCGGTCACCAGCACGAGCTGATCGGCCTTGGTCGCGGCAAAACTCGAAACTACCGGCCCATTGCGGCCGATGTTGTCGATGTTGGTAATACCTTGGCCGCCGCGCCCGGTGCGGCGGTATTCATAGGCCGACGACATCTTGCCATAGCCATTGGCGCAAACCGTAAGGATGAATTGTTCTCGCTCGGCTAGTTCTGCCATGCGTTCTGGCGACAACGATGGCTCGCCGTCCTTCTCGGGTTTCCACGGCGCGAAGCGTACATAGTCCTCGCGCTCTTCCGAAGAGGTGCCGACGCGGTGCAAGATCGACAGCGAGATAACCTCGTCGTCACCCTTGAGTGTCATCCCGCGCACGCCAGTAGAAGTGCGGCTGGTGAATTCACGCACTTCATCACCGGCAAAGCGGATGGCCTTGCCCGCGCGGGTGGCGAGCAGCACGTCGTCACTGGCTTCGAGCAGGGCGACGCCGATCAGGCGGTCTTCGCTGCCTTCGTCGAAGCGCATGGCAAATTTGCCGTTCGACGGGATTTTGGCGAAGGCGTCCATCGCGTTGCGCCGGACGCTGCCCTTGGCGGTCGCGAAGACCACCGAGAGCTTGCCCCATTCGGCCTCGTCCTCTGGCAGCGCGAGCACGGTCTGGATCGTTTCACCCTGATCAAGTGCAGGGAGCAGGTTGACGATCGGGCGGCCGCGAGTGGCCGGGCCGCCTTCGGGCAGCCGCCACACCTTGAGCCGGTAGACCTTGCCTGCAGTCGAGAAGAACAGCACCGGGTTGTGAGTGCTGGTGACGAACATGTTGGTGACCGCATCCTCGTCCTTGGTCGCCATCCCGGCGCGGCCCTTTCCGCCGCGGCCCTGGGCGCGGAAGGTCGAGAGCGGGGTGCGCTTGATGTAGCCGTCCATGGTGACAGTCACCACCATGTCGTCGCGCTCGATCAGATCCTCGTCTTCGAGACCGTCCCAGGCTGGGGCAATTTCGGACACGCGCGGGGTGGCGAACTGCTCGCGCACCGCCTTGAGCTCGTCGGTCATGACCCCGTAAAGCTTCACCCGGTCACCGAGGATCGCGAGGTATTCCTCGATCGCCACCGACAGCTCTTTGAGCTCACCGCCGATTTCGTCACGGCCGAGCGCGGTGAGGCGGTGCAGGCGCAACTCAAGGATTGCGCGGACCTGCGCATCGGACAGGCGGTAGGTACCGCCCGATTGCTCTGCATCGGGCTCGATCGCTTCAACCAGCCGGATATACTGCGCAATATCACCGATCGGCCATTCGCGCCGCGATAAGGCCTTGCGCGCGGCTGGCGGATTGGGCGCAGCGCGGATAATCTTGACCACTTCGTCGAGGTTGGTCACCGCGATCACCAGCCCGAGCAAGATATGCGCCCGGTCGCGCGCCTTGTTGAGCTCGAACTTGGTCCGCCGGGTGATCACTTCTTCGCGGAAGTTGATGAATGCACTGATGAAATCGCGCAGCGCCAGCGTTTCAGGCCGACCGCCGCGGATCGCCAGCATGTTGGCGGGGAAACTCGATTGCGCGGGGGTATGGCGCCACAGCTGGTTGAGCACCACTTCAGGGGTGGCATCGCGCTTGAGGTCGATCACCACCCGCACCCCGAGCCGGCTCGATTCGTCACGGATGTCGGAGACACCTTCGATCCGCTTGTCCTTGGCGGCTTCGGCGATCTTTTCAACGAGGCCCGACTTGCCGACCTGATAAGGGATCGAGGTCAGCACGATCGAGCGGCGGTCACCGCGGCCTTCCTCGACCTCATGCCGGCAGCGCTGGAGGATCGAACCGCGCCCGGTCAGGTAGGCCGATCGCGCGCCGTGGTTGCCCAGGATAATCGGCGCAGTCGGGAAGTCCGGCCCGGGGATGATTTCGAACAGTTCCTCGGTGGTGATCTCGGGCTTGTCGATATAGGCAAGGCAGGCGTCGATCACTTCGCCGAGGTTGTGCGGCGGGATGTTGGTCGCCATGCCCACCGCGATCCCGCCGGCGCCGTTGACCAGCAGGTTGGGGAAGCGCGCGGGTAGCACCGACGGCTCCTTGCGCGAGCCATCGTAGTTATCGACGAAATCGACCGTGTCCTTGTCAAGATCGTCGAGCAGCGAATTGGCGACCTTGGCCAGCCGCGCCTCGGTGTAGCGCATCGAGGCGGGATCATCGGGATCCATCGAGCCGAAGTTGCCCTGGCCATCGACCAGCGGCACCCGCATCGACCAGTCCTGCGCCATCCGGACCAAAGCGAAGTAAATCGCGCTGTCGCCGTGCGGGTGGTAGTTGCCCATCACGTCGCCAACGATCTTGGCGCATTTGCGGTACGGCTTGCCCGCAACCATGCCGCCTTCCTGCGCGGCAAACAGGATGCGGCGGTGGACCGGCTTGAGCCCGTCACGCACGTCGGGCAGCGCGCGCGACACGATCACGCTCATCGCGTAATCGAGGTAGCTGGTCTTCATCTCCTCGACGATGTCGATCCGGGCATATTCGCCCGGCACACCGCTGGGGATGGGGCCGGATTCGGGAATTTCGGTGTCGTCGCTCACGCGCTCTGCTTCACTTCATCGCTAGTGGGATTTTGGTTCCGCAATGCCCTAGGCCAAGGGGGTGCGGATAGCCACCGAAAGCACGCCGCAGGTGCCGGTTTTCCACACCTTGCGCCGCCAAAATGAACGGTTGGGCGGGGACCCATTCAATCGCAGTTCACGCGCCACCGCCTAGCGCGCTCAACTGTTGCCAAGAGGGCGCGCCAGCGCCTATGGCGAAGTCGAGGTTGATGGCTTGCTGACGGGGGTTTCCAAACCCGAACTGCAAGCCTGCGAAGGAGAAGAATTCGATGATGCGGACCAAGTTTTTCGCACGTACTGCGCTCGGTATGGCGCTCGCCATTGGCGTGGCGGCCGGTACGACCACCCCTGTTTTCGCAAAGGACAAGAACAAGCCGGCGGAAGCTCCCAAGCTGTCTCCGTCCAAGGCCTATATTCCCGTGTATGTGGCCGCGAAGAATGCCCTCGACGCGGCTCAGAAGCGGCCCGACGTGATGGCAGCGCATCAGGTAGCTGTCGCCGCGCGTGACGCCTATCTGGGTGCGAAGGACAAGACCGCCAGGGCCGCTGCCCAGACCAGGTTCGAAGCCTCCGTCGCTGCGCTTGCTCCGCTGCTCACGGCGGAAAGGGCTGCAATTGAAAAAAGCACCGCCGCCGCGACCGGCATCGATGACAAATTCCTCGCTGGGCAGCTGACCCTGTCATACGGCAACCTGGCGGTGGATCTGACGATGCAGCGCCTGGGCATCCAGCAGCAACTCGATAGCGGCAAAATCGTTGGTGCCGACAAGGCAAAGTACCTGATGGTTGCTGGCAATATCTCGATGGAGCTGCGCCAGTACCCGGCCGCACGTGCGTCGTTCCAGGCGGCGAGCAACGCGGGGGCTTCGCCGGGTGAAGCGCTGATCAACCTTTCCGATGCTTACATCAAGGACAACCAGATTCCGGCCGGCCTGAAGGTCCTGCAAGAAGCGATCACCAAGACTGGAGCAACGGCTCCCGAAGGCTGGATGCGCTATGGCGTTGCCTCGGCCTACAAGGGCAAGATGCCCGGCGAAGCGGCAATGTTCGCCACCGAGCTGGTGACCCTGTACCCGACCAAGGACAACTGGTCGCTGTCGATCGCTGTGGTGCGTGATCTCAACAGCTATCAGGGCCATGACCAGATTGCGCTGCTGCGCCTGATGGAGCGAACCAAAAGCTTTGCCGAAGGGCGTGATTTCGTCGACTACATCCAGGCGCTAAGCAAGCGTGGCCTGCCGGGTGAAGAACTGAAGATCATCGACGAAGGCCTTGCCGCCGGGATGCTCAAGGCAACCGATGCATTTGTCATCGACAGCCGCAAGGAAGGGCAGGCCCGACTGGCTTCAGACAAGGCCTCGCTGCCGGCCC
This sequence comes from Novosphingobium sp., assembly GCA_031410955.1. GTDB lineage: Bacteria > Pseudomonadota > Alphaproteobacteria > Sphingomonadales > Sphingomonadaceae > Novosphingobium. Next base: position 11,288 of record JANOAD010000171.1, read on the forward strand.
AGGAAAGGGAAGCCCGCGCAGCCAATGCAACGGCTGCCACCACGACGGCGGCTGGCGATACTTTCCTCAGCTATGCCCAACCGGCCAAGGCCGAGGAGTTCTACAAGCTTGCGCTGGCCAAGCCGGGCGTCGAAGCGCAGCGGGTCAATCTCCAGTTGGGAATCGCGCTGGCTGACCAGGGCAAGTGGGACGAAGCCCAGTCCGCATTCGCCAAGGTGACCGATAACCGTTCACCGATTGCGCAGCTGTGGATCGCCTATGCAAAGGCTAAGGCTGCAGGCAAGTAAGCCGGTAAAGCCACGACAATGCGAAGGGCGGCGGGCAAACGCCGCCCTTTTCGTATCGGGTTCAGATCGGGTCGAAAGTCCCGATCGCCTCATCGAGCACGTGCAGCAGCCCGTCAGAAATGGCGAAGAACGCGCCGGTCAACTTGAGCTCGCCGCTGGCTTCCTTTTCGCGAACGCAGGGGAAGGTGCGCAGGTTGGCCAGGCTGACCTTCACTCCAGCCTTTTCCATCGCGCGCTCGGCCGCGCTGCCTTCGGTGCCGTGCTGGCGGACCACCTGTTCGCGCGCTTCATCAAGCATCGCGATCCAGTCGGCAATGAACCCCCCTTCGCCTGGCTTGGTGCCGTGCATTTCGCGGGTGAGGGCGGCCTTGCAACCGCCGCACATGCCGTGGCCCATGACCACGACCTCCTTGACCTTGAGAAACTGCACCGCGAATTCGAGCGCCGCGGATACGCCGTGATGCCCCGGTGAAGTCTCGAACGGCGGAACCATCGCGGCGACGTTGCGGACCACGAATACCTCACCAGGATCGACGTCGAAAATCTGCGAAGGATCAACCCTGCTGTCGGAACAGGCGATGATCATGACATCGGGCTGCTGCCCTTCGCGCAAGCTGGCCCAGCGTTCGCGATTGGAAGCCCAGCCATTGGCGCGGAAGCGGCGATACCCATCGATCAGGCGGTTCATGCCGCTGAGTGAATCGGTGCTCATGGCGCGGCTTGTGGCTGCGTAAATTCCGACTGGCAACCCCTTCCGCTTGCGCCTATCTGGGCGCCATGAACGATCTGGCTTCCGCTCCGCTACCCGCCAATCCGAATCCGGAGCGTCAACGCAAACCCGACTGGATTCGGGTCAAGGCCCCGACCAGCAAGGGATACGGTGAAACCCGCGCGCTGATGCGCGACCTTGGGCTCAACACGGTGTGCGAAGAAGCCGCCTGCCCGAACATCGGCGAATGCTGGACCAAGAAGCACGCCACGGTGATGATTCTGGGCGATGTCTGCACCCGGGCCTGCGCGTTCTGCAACGTCAAGACCGGCATGCCGCGAGCGGTCGATCTGCTGGAGCCGGAGAATGTAGCGATTGCGGCGGCGAAGCTCGGGCTGGAGCATATAGTGATCACCTCGGTCGACCGCGATGACCTGCCCGATGGCGGGGCCGGGCAGTTCGTCAAAGTGATCGAGGCGCTGCGGCGGAACACGCCGGGTACCACGATCGAGATCCTGACGCCGGATTTCCGCGGCAAAATGCGGCTTGCGGTTGAAGCGATCATGGCGGCGGGGCCGGATGTCTATAACCACAACCTCGAAACCGTGCCGCGGCTATACCCCACGATCCGCCCCGGCGCACGTTACTACGCCTCACTGCGCTTGCTCGAAGAGGTCAAGTCGCACGATCCGCTGATCTTCACCAAGTCGGGCGTCATGCTTGGGCTGGGCGAGGGACGCCTCGAAGTCCACCAGGTGATGGATGACATGCGCAGCGCCGGGATCGATTTCCTGACCATGGGGCAATACCTCCAACCCACGCCCAAGCACACCAAGGTGATCGAATTCGTCACGCCCAAGGCGTTCGATGCCTATGGCTCGATTGCCCGGGCCAAGGGTTTCCTGCAGGTCGCGGCCAGTCCCCTGACCCGGTCGAGCTATCACGCCGGCGACGATTTCCGCGAAATGCGCAGCGCGCGCGAAGCACAGTTCGCCAAGGCAGCCCAGCGCATCTGATGCCGGGCATACGTGAAACCCGGCGGCTGCCTTATTCGGCCGAACAGATGTTCGACCTGGTCGCCGACGTTGCCCGCTATGGCGAGTTCCTGCCATGGGTGGTCGGCACCCGGGTTCGCTCAAATTCGGAAACCGAGATGATCGCCGACCTTCTCGTCGGCTTCAATGCATTGCGTGAAAAATTCACCTCTCGGGTCGAGAAAACGCGCCCTAGCGAGATCAAGGTACACTACCTCGACGGGCCGATGCGGGATCTTGACAACGTGTGGAAATTCCAGCCCACAGCAGAGGGTTGCGAGGTCGATTTCGCAGTCAGCTTTACCTTCGGTAACGTTGTGTTCGAAGCGCTGGCCGGGCAGTATTTCGACCGCGCTTTTCGAAAGATGGTTTCGGCCTTCGAGACCCGGGCGGAGCAGCTCTACGGCAGCAACAGTTCAAGCGCGACCAGCGCCGCCTGATAGCGCACTTCAGCACGGCTGAGCGGTTCGAACCAGCGTTCCTCAGCCAGAACCTCGTCGGTATCGCGCAGTGCTCGGGCAAAAACCACTGTGCCGACCGGCTTCTGCTCGGTCCCTCCATCGGGCCCGGCAATCCCGCTGATCGAGACGGTGACATCGGCATGGCTGCGCTTGAGTGCGCCCTGAGCCATCGCCCAGGCGCAAGCGATCGAGACCGCCCCGAAGGCATCGATGATATCTCTCGAAACCCCGAGCATCTCGATCTTCGATTCGTTCGAATAGGTCACGAAGCCGCGGTCGAGAACTGCCGAGGAACCGGCGATCTCGGTCAGCGCGGCCGCCACCAACCCGCCAGTGCAGCTTTCGGCCACCGCGACCGTACGCCCCGCAGCGCGGTTTTCCGCCACGACCCGCGCGGCGAGTTCCACGATCTCGGCAGGAAGCTGCGATTCCATCTGGCCGGTCAGTCGGCGCAGACCGGCATCTTGCGGTCATTGCGCGCCGCGATTGAGAACACCTGCGTGAACAGTTCGACAAAATTGCTCGCCGGAAGCGGCTGCAAGGTCGCAAAGACCCGGTCGATATCGCGGCAATCTGTCACCTTGATGTTCGACACGAGTTCCTTGGACATCGCTTCTTCGATGATCGGTTTGAGCATGCTCTCGGGCATCGTCATGAAAAGTTCGCCCGCGGCCTTGTCGTCGGGTCCCGAGAACTTCGAAAATGCCTGCCGAGCCATTGGAAATGCGGCGGTCTGACCAGCCTGAAGTTCGCTGACCAGGCGCGGTCCGCCGGTCAGCATCGCAGCGTTCGATGACAGACCCGGACGGCAACGCTCGATCAGCGCATCCATCGTCGATGGCAGAATGTAAGCCACCATCCCGCGCAGCTCGGGCTGCGTCATGCACGCTGGAGCCGGAGCCGCAGCCTCAGCCTGACTGGCGGAAAGCAGGGCCATGGCGGCAGCGATGCCGGTTGCGCTTCGAAACATTGGACATCCTCTTGTTGAGACTTGCGAGGCATTCATTTGCCGTGATCGACCGGGCAAAGCCAGCCCTTCGTATCAGGCAAGCACCAGGGTGGCCACCGCCTGTGCGGCGATCCCTTCACCGCGGCCGGTGAAGCCCAGCCCTTCGGTGGTGGTGGCTTTGACGCTGATCGTGGCGAGATCGGTGCCAAGCAGATCGGCGAGTCGCGCGCGCATCGCCTCGCGGTGCGGGCCGATCTTGGGCGCCTCGCAGATGATGGTCAGGTCGACATTGCCGATCCGGTATCCGGCTTCCTCGACCAGTTGTCGGGCGTGGGTGAGAAACCGGTCGGAGCTGGCGCCCTTCCATCTGGCGTCGCTTGGCGGGAAATGGCTGCCGATATCGCCTGCGCCGATCGCGCCCAGCATGGCATCGACCAGCGCGTGGATGGCCACGTCCGCGTCGCTGTGCCCGGCAAGGCCATAGCTGTGCTCGATCCTGATTCCGCAAAGCCAAAGTTCCTCGCCGGCGGCGAGGCGGTGAACGTCATAACCCGTTCCAACCCGAACGGTAGGTTGGTGAGTTGTAAAGTCGCTCGCGAAAGTGAGCTTGTGCAAGGCTTCGTCTCCATCAACCAGCTGGACTTCCAGCCCTGCCGCTTGCGCCACTTGCGCGTCGTCGCCAGCATCAGACTGTCCGCTCCAACTGCGGTGTGCGGACAGGATAGCCTCATAGTCAAATGCCTGCGGGGTCTGAACTCGGCGCAGTTGCTCGCGCGGGGCAGGAGCGCCCATTGCCGAACCCTCGGCATGGGCAAGGCTGTCGACCACAGCCAGCACCGGGATTGCCGCATCGGCGGTATCCAGAGCAAGTTGCAGGCGCTGAATTACACCCTGCGACACAATGGGCCGTGCCGCATCATGGATCAGCACCCGCGCCGGCGCATTGGAATCCAACGCTTCAAGCGCGAGCCGGACCGATTGCTGGCGGGAAGCACCGCCGGTAACCAGGAGAATTCCTTCGATCCCGTGGAGGGCGGCTGCCGCTATGTCATGGGCACCTTCCGGAATAGCTACCACTATTGGTACCAGGCCCGCTTTGGCAAAGGCTTCTGCCGAATGCCGCACCACCGATTTGCCGCGCCATGTGGCAAATTGCTTCGGAAGCGTCTGCCCTGCACGCAGCCCCTGACCCGCTGCAACGATCACTGCGGCGGTGCGGGGAAGGCAGGCGGTTTGGTCCATCGCCTGCGCACTAAGCGCTTGCCGGGCGCAGGGCAATTCCCTAAGGGCTGCCTAAATTTTAGGCATATGTAGATGAACCCGCTTCCAACCCCGCCGAACGTGGCACCGATCATGGTCGGACCAGTCCGCGTTGACTGCCCGGTGATCCTTGCCCCGATGACCGGAGTAACCGACCTGCCGTTCCGCAAGCTGGTCCGCCGGTTCGGTTCGGGGCTCAACGTCACCGAAATGATCGCCAGCCCCGCCGCGATCCGCGAAACCCGCCAGTCGCTGCAAAAGGCGCAGTGGGACGCGATCGAGGAGCCGGTCTCGATGCAGCTGGTCGGCTGCGAACCCGCGCAGATGGCCGAAGCGGCCAAGCTGCAGCAGGATCGCGGCGCGGCGATTATCGACATCAACATGGGCTGCCCGGTCAAGAAGGTGGTCAACGGCGATGCCGGATCGGCGCTGATGCGCGACCTTCCGCTCGCCACCGCGCTGATCAAGGCGACGGTCGAGGCAGTCGATGTGCCCGTCACGGTGAAAATGCGGATGGGTTGGTGCCACGACAGCCTCAACGCCCCCGAACTCGCCCGCATCGCCGAGGATCTTGGTGCCAGGATGGTCTCGGTCCACGGCCGCACCCGCAACCAGATGTATCGCGGCGAAGCCGATTGGGGCTTTGTCCGGTCGGTCAAGGACGCGGTCAGCATCCCGGTGATCGTCAACGGCGATATCTGCACGATCGAGGATGCCGCCAAAGCGCTCGCGCAGTCGGGCGCGGACGGGGTGATGATCGGGCGCGGCGCCTATGGCCGGCCGTGGTTCCTCGCGCAGGTGATGCACTGGCTGCGCACCGGTGAGGCGATGCCGGATCCCGATACAGATACCCTGTTTGCCACCATGCTCGAGCATTACGATGCGATGCTCGCGCTTTACGGCACGGTTACCGGGGTCAACATGGCGCGCAAGCACCTGGCCTGGTACACCAAGGGCCTGTCGGGCTCCGCCGCTTTCCGCAACCAGGTCAACTTCATCGACGATCCTGCCGAAGTGGTGCGGCAACTGCACCAGTTCTTCGGGCCCTTCCTCAGCCGCGAGGCGGCCTGATGCCCGACGCGCCGCGCCAGCTTGCGAGCTTGTCGCACGCGGTGCTGCTGCTGGGGCCGGGGCAAGTGGTTGCGGCCGCCAATCCGGCTGCCGAACAACTGCTCGGCCAAAGTTTCCGCCGCCTCTCGGGCCACACGATCGGTGAGCACCTGCGCTTCGACGAACCGCTGCTCGCGGCGCGGCTTGCCGAGACCGATGCCCAGCTTTCAGCGCGCGCCACCGGAGTGCAGATCGCCGGACAAGGACCGCGCCGGGTCGATGTGACGGTTGGGCCGGTAATCGACCAGCCCGGCTGGCAGGTGCTGACCCTCCATGACATTCGCGGCGCCGAGGCGATGCGCGAAACGCAAGGCGATGACAGCGCGGTGCGCGCACCCGATGTGCTGGCGCACGAGATCAAGAACCCTCTTGCCGGGATCCGCGGCGCGGCCCAACTTCTTTCGCGCAAGGTCGAAGGTCAGGACAAAGCACTGACCACATTGATCGCCGACGAGGTCGACCGGATCGCGAAACTGATCGACCAGATGCAATCGCTCTCGCGCCGTACGGCGCCCGATTTGCAGCCCTGCAACCTTCACGAAGCGGTCCGGCGCGCGCGCTCGGTCATGGAAGCCAGCGGCAAGATTCCGGTGATTGCCGAAGAGTTCGATCCCTCGCTTCCGCCGGTGCTGGGCAATATCGACACGCTGGTCCAGGTGCTGATCAACCTCATTTCCAATGCCGCCGACGCGACCGCGGGATATGAGCAGCCGCAGATCGTGGTGCGCTCACGCTTTGCCAGCGGGCTGCAGTTTCATCGCAGTTCGGATGGTGGCGCGGTGCGCTTGCCGATCGAGCTCAGGGTCAGCGATAACGGTCCCGGGATCGACGCCGCTTTGCGCGACCATATCTTCGAACCGTTCGTCTCTTCGAAGAAGAGCGGGCAGGGGCTGGGGCTCGCGCTGGTGCGCCGGTTGGTCAGCGACATGAACGGGCGCGTGACTTATGACCGCGACGAGAACATGGGCCTCACCCATTTCCGCGTTCACCTGCCGATCGCCGACGAACGCGGTCGCAGTCTGCGCGAGGTTGCGGCATGAGTGTGCTGCTCGTCGAAGACGATGCCTCCATCGCATTGGTGATCACCACCGCGCTCGAAGCGGAGGGATTTGCAGTCACAGGTTGCGATTCGATTCTGGAGCGCGACCGTCTGCTTGCCGCCAATCGCTATGACGCGCTGGTCACGGATGTGATGCTGACCGATGGCGACGGGCTGGAAACGCTAGGTCTGGTGCGCGATGCCGCGCCCGAAATGCCGATCATCGTACTGTCAGCACAGAACACGCTCGATACCGCGGTCCGCGCAAGCGATACCGGGGCGTTCGAATACTTTCCCAAGCCGTTCGATCTCGACGAACTGGTCCAAACGGTTCGCGCGGCGGTGGGCAATGCTGCGACGCGCGGCGAAGCGGAGGCCGAGGCGGCCCCGGTCGGCTTGCCGTTGGTGGGACGCTCGGCGCCGATGCAGGCGGTTTACCGGATGATCACCCGCGTCCTGCGCAACGACCTGACGGTGCTGGTACTGGGTGAGAGTGGTACCGGCAAGGAGCTGGTGGCGGAGGCGATCCATCAGCTTGGTCAGCGCAAGTCGGGTCCGTTCGTGGCTGTCAACACCGCTGCGATCCCGGCCGACCTCATCGAAAGCGAGCTGTTCGGGCATGAGAAGGGCGCCTTCACCGGGGCGGTTGCGCGGCATCAGGGCAAGTTCGAGCAGGCCCAGGGCGGTACGCTGTTCCTCGACGAGATCGGCGATATGCCACTCGACGCGCAAACCCGGCTGCTGCGCGCGCTGCAATCGGGGCGGATCCGCCGTGTGGGCGGGCGCGAAGAAATCGCGGTCGACGTCCGTATCGTCGCCGCAACCAACCGCGACCTTGCTCCGCTGATCGCCAGCGGGGCGTTCCGCGAAGACCTCTATTACCGGCTTAACGTGGTACCGATTACACTCCCGCCCCTGCGCGAGCGGCGCGACGACGTGCCAGCGCTGGCGCACCATTTCCTCCAGCTGGCCGCGGCTGAGGGCCTGCCGCGGCGCCGGCTTGCCAATGATGCCACTGCATTGCTCGCCAACCAGCCATGGCGCGGCAATGTCCGTGAACTGCGCAATCTGGTGTTCCGTGTAGCACTTTTGGCGCGCGAGGACCTGGTCAGCGCAGCTGCAATCGAGCCGCTGCTTGAAGCTGCACAGGCCGAGCAGGGCGGGGCCGAGGGTGGCACGCTCGATAATGCCGTGACCTCCTGGCTGCGAGAAAACAAGGTGGCGCCGGGCGGGGTTTACGATGCGGCACTGGCTGCGTTCGAACGGCCACTGTTCGAGGAAGTGCTGCGCCGGACCGGGGGCAACCAGCTTCGCGCCGCGCAGCATCTCGGGATCAACCGCAACACGCTGCGCAAGCGGCTGACCGACCTCGAAATCGATCCACTGCTGTTGCAGCGCTGAACCGGTCGTGGGGCAGGGCGAAATGCCTTGCAAAATTGCCACACCGGTGTTGTAATCTCGCAACGATGGTCGATCAGCCCGTTCCCGCACGAAACAGGCGCTGGCCGCGGCTTTGGCGGCGGATGCAAGTTGCGGTGCGGCGGTCAAACCTGTTCCCGTATATTGAAATTGGTGCGGTAGTGGCCTTCTTGGTGATGTGGGGCATCACTTGGTATGCGGTCACTGCAAGGTCGAGCAAGGGCCAGCTACTCCCTACCGATCTGACCGCGACGCTGCTTGTCGGAACACTGGTTCCGGCGATGGCAATCCTCGTCCTGCTTGGGCGACGCATAGCGCTGCAGCGCGGTGCCGAAGCGGTCGGGCGCAGCGGGAAGCTGCACGTCAGGCTCGTATTCCTGTTCTCTCTGATCGCCGCGGTACCGACTTTGCTCGTGGTGGTCTTCGCCTCTTTCCTGTTCCAGTCGGGCGTCGAATTCTGGTTTTCCGATAAGTCGCGCGGGTTGCTTGAAAACGCCAACCAACTGGCGCGTGGGTATTACGAGCAAACCCAAAAGGACATGGAGTACGAGACCCTGGCCATGGCCGCTGACCTTGGCGACTTTTTGAGCCAAGAGACCATCGCCAGTCCGGCATTTCCCGAATATTATTCGTACCAGGTTCACCACAGAAAACTCGATGAATCGACGATCCTGCAGAAGGGCGCTGATGGCGTGCTACGCCGTCCCGCAATCGCCAGCGGCCCTATGTCGCTTAGCGAAAACGTTTCGGCAGATGTGCTGCGCCAACTTGATCGCGGCGAACGCATCGTAGTCAGTTCGACTGCCAATTCGATCCAGGCGGTCACGCCCATCGATCGCCGGGCCGGGATCTACCTATACACCGAACGCAGATCCGACCTGCTTTCCGCTGGACACGCCCAGAATATCGTCCGCGCTTATGACGAGCTAACCCAACGCGCGCGGATTCAGCAGCTGCAATTCAACCTTGCGCTAGGCATTGCCAGCCTGGCTTTGGTCGGTCTGTCAATCTGGTTCGCACTGCGCTTCGCCGACCGACAGGTGAAGCCGCTGTACGACCTAGTCGATGCCGCGCGGCAAGTTGGCGCGGGGAACTTCACGATGCGGGTCGAAGGCCGCACCGGTGCGGACGAAATCGGGCTGCTCAACCGCGCGTTCAACCGCATGACCCAGCAGCTCGAACGGCAGAACCAAGCGCTGGTCGGTGCGAACCAGCAGCTCGATGAGCGCCGCGCCTTCATGGAAGCAGTGCTCGAATCGGTCACCGCCGGGATCATCAGCACCAATGCCAAGGGCGAGATCCGCCTGATCAACAGTTCGGCGCACAAGCTCCTGCTCGACAAGGATTCCGTGCCGCCGATCGGGGCCCGCCTCGCGGCGGTGGCGCCGCAGATCGCCAGCCTGGCCGAAAGCGACAGCGATGGCGGGATCATTCAGTATTCGAAGAGCAGCGAACTTCTGACGCTGGCAGTGAAATCGACCCGGTCCGCAAGCGGCGACGTGATCACCTTCGAGGACATCACCCGTCAGCTGATCGACCAACGCCAGGCCGCCTGGTCCGACGTCGCGCGGCGCATCGCGCACGAGATCAAGAACCCGCTGACCCCGATCCAGCTCGCCACCGAGCGGCTCAAGCGGCGCTATCGCAAGCAGCTCACCAGTGACGGCGAACTGTTCGAGGAACTGACCGGAACGATCATCCGGCAGGTCGGCGAACTGCGCCGCATGGTCGATGAGTTTTCATCCTTCGCACGGCTGCCCAAGCCGCTGTTCCGCGGTGAAGACCCGGTCGATCTCGCACGGCAGGCACTGTTCCTTCAGGAAGTGGCACGGCCCGAAATCAATTTCACCTTCAGCGCCGATGACGACATGGGGATCATCGCCTGCGACCGGCACCAGTTCGGTCAGGCGATGACCAACGTACTCAAGAACGCAACCGAGGCCGTCGAGGCGCGCTCAAAGCAGGAAGATGAAACCTGGCGCGGACGGATCAAGGTCACTCTCAAGGGCGGACCGGAAGACGTTCTCGTGGAAATTGCCGACAACGGCATCGGCCTCCCGCAAGACCGGGAGCGGATCGTCGAGCCGTACGTGACCACGCGCGAGAAGGGGACCGGTCTGGGACTCGCGATCGTCAACAAGATCATCGAGGAGCACGGGGGGGAAATGAGCTTTGCCGCGGGGAATCCTGACGGAACCGTGGTGACCATGCGCTTTGCGCGCGATCCGCTCGAAGGCCACCGCGCCTCCGAAGCGGCAGAATAATGAGTTGAGGAAAGACCATGGCGCTCGAAATCCTTATAGTCGATGACGAACGCGATATCCGCGAACTCGTGGCCGGCGTGCTGAGTGACGAAGGCTACGAATGCCGCATGGCCGGGGACAGCACCTCAGCCTTGGCGATGATTGATGAACGTCGGCCAAGCCTGGTGCTGCTCGACGTGTGGCTCCACGGCAGCCCGATGGACGGATTGGAAGTGCTCGACGCGATCAAAAGCCGCGAACCGGAATTGCCGGTGATCATCTTTTCCGGCCACGGCAGCATCGATACCGCCGTATCGGCGATCGGGCGCGGCGCGATGGACTTCATCGAAAAACCGTTCGAGGCGGAGCGGCTGCTCCTTCTGGTTGGGCGGGCGACCGAAACCGACCGGCTGCGACGCGAGAACGCCCGGCTGCGCGAAGGTTTTGTCACGGCAGACGAATTCACCGGCAACAGCACTGCAATCAACACCGTCCGCGCCACGCTCAAACGGGTCGCCAACACCGGCAGCCGGTTGCTCATCACCGGGCCGGGCGGTTCGGGCAAAGAGGTCGCCGCGCGGCTGCTGCATAGCTGGAGCGGGCGCGCCGAACATGCCTTCGTAACTGTTAATTCGGCGCGGATCACGCCCGAACGGTTCGAACAGGAGCTGTTCGGCGAGGAAGCCAATGGCAAACTGGTGCGCGCCGGGCTGCTCGAAATGGCCGACGGCGGCACGCTATACCTCGATGAGGTGGCCGACATGCCGCTCTCGACCCAGGCGCGCATCTTGCGCGTGCTCACCGAGCAGGCCTTCGTTCGTGTCGGCGGCAACCGCCAGATCCGCGTCGATGTCCGCGTGGTTTCGTCGACCGCAAGAGATTTGGAGCGGGAAATTGCGGAGCGCCGGTTCCGCGAGGACCTGTTCTATCGCCTCAATGTCGTTCCGGTCACCATTCCGTCGCTGGCCGAGCGGCGTGACGACATCCCGATGCTGGTCGACCACTTCTTCGCGCGCTTCGCCTCGGATCAGGGAATCCCCCCTCCGGAAGTCAATGTGGAGGCGATGGCGGCGCTGCAAAGCTACGAATGGCCCGGCAACGTACGGCAATTGCGCAACGTGGTCGAACGGACCATCATCCTCACCCCGCGCGATCGCCTCGCCCGGATCGAAGCCGACATGCTTCCAGGTGAGGTCGTGTCGGGGCGAATAAGTGGCGATGGCGGCATGCCTTCGCTGATGGGGGTTCCGCTGCGCGAGGCGCGCGAAAACTTCGAGCGCGAATACCTGCGCGTCCAAATTCGCCGCTTTTCGGGAAATATTTCCCGCACTGCGAGTTTCATCGGCATGGAGCGTTCGGCATTGCACCGCAAACTCAAGTTGCTGGGAATGGTCGAACGCCGCGACGACGAGGAAGACGGCGAAGTTGAAGTCCAGTTGTGACGCTAAACTGTAACACCAAGGGCGTTTACGTTGGTGCTGCACTGCGGTAGATTGGAGTGACAATACAACCGGTTCGCCTTTTGCAGGGTGAATCAGATTGCGGACCGTATCGGCGGCCGCCAACAAGAAGGAATCTGACCATGACCTCGCGAACGCTGACTGCACGCCCGCGTCCCCCAAAAGCGGAAGACGAAGCACCCGAGGCGCCTGAAGCGACCGCGCCGGTGCCGAGCGGCCCGGCTTCGGGCAAGGGCCACAATCTGCAAGATCAATTCCTCAACCTGCTGCGCAAGAACAAGGTCCCGGTGACCATGTTCCTGGTCAAGGGTGTCAAGCTGCAGGGGATCGTCACCTGGTTCGATAACTTCTCGATCCTGCTGCGCCGCGATGGCCAGGCCCAATTGGTCTACAAGCACGCGGTTTCGACCATCATGCCCAGCCTGCCGGTCGACGTGGCCCAGTACGGCAGCGCGGACGAAGGCGGCAAGAAGGTCCGGCTGCTACAGGACGTCTTCCTCTCCAGCGTGCGCGAAAGCGGGGTGCAAGTCACCATGTTTCTGGTCAACGGGGTGATGCTGCAGGGCCGCGTCGCTGCGTTCGACCTGTTCTGCATGCTGCTCGAACGCGAAGGCTACGTGCAGCTCGCATACAAGCACGCGGTTTCAACCATTCAGCCGCTCGGCCCGATCGACCTGATGGGTGACAGTGACGACGGCGAAGAAGCCTGATCTTCGGCGAGCAAACCGATGGCGAAGTGTCGCGCGGTGCCCGCGCGCTGGTCGTCTATCCTGAATTCCGGGGCAGGGGAGCCGCATCGGTCGATAGCGCGGCGCGGCTGGAAGAGGCGCGCGGGCTCGCACTGGCGATCGGGCTGGTTGTGGTCGATGCAATCGCCATCCCGATCCGTGAAGCCCGCGCCGCCACCTTGTTCGGGGAAGGGCAGATTCAGAACATCGACGTCGCCTGCAACCTTGGCGACGCCGGACTGGTCGTAGTCGACGGCAGCCTCACCGCGATCCAGCAGCGCAACCTTGAGGAAAAACTCAAGCGCAAGGTGATCGACCGCACCGGGCTGATCCTGGAAATTTTCGGCGAACGTGCGGCGACTGCCGAAGGGCGACTGCAAGTCGAACTGGCGCACCTCGATTACCAGCAGGGGCGCCTGGTGCGCAGCTGGACTCACCTTGAGCGCCAGCGCGGCGGCTTCGGCTTCCTCGGCGGCCCCGGCGAAACCCAGATCGAGGCGGACCGCCGCCTGATCCGTGACCGCATGGCGAAGCTGCGCCGCGAGCTCGAACAGGTGCGCCGGACCCGCGGCCTGCACCGTGACCGGCGCGAGAAGGCGCCGTGGCCGGTGATCGCGCTGGTCGGTTATACCAACGCTGGCAAAAGCACGCTGTTCAACCGCCTGACCGGGGCCACGGTAATGGCCGAAGACCTGCTTTTCGCCACGCTCGATCCCACGATGCGCGCCATTCGCCTGCCCGGGGTAGACAAGGCGATCTTGTCAGACACCGTGGGTTTCATCTCTGACCTGCCGACCCAACTTGTTGCCGCATTTCGCGCGACCTTGGAGGAAGTGACAGCGGCCGATGTCATCGTCCACGTGCGCGACATGGCCCACCCTGACACTCAGGCACAGAGAGAGCAGGTGCTGGCGATCCTGCACGAACTCGGCCTGCTGGAAGAGGAGGGGGGGCAACCCCAGATTCCGCTGCTCGAAGCCTGGAACAAGTGGGACTTGCTCAGCACCGATGAGGCTGCGCAACTGCTGGAAAATATCGAGGTTCGCAGCGATCCGGCGGCCGTTCCGGTTTCAGCCCTGACTGGCGAGGGTTGCGAAGCCTTGCTTGAGGCGATCAGCAAATTGCTCACTCAGGGGGCCAAACAGCATACTTTCACACTCCCGCTGAACGATGGCCAGCGTATTGCCTGGCTTCACGCCAAAGGCGAAGTGCTGAGCGAGAGCGATGGTGGAAGCGACGAGCGCGGGCCACTGACGCGGATCGAAGTCCGGCTTAATCTGCGCGACTTAGGGCGTTTTGCGCGGCTCTGAGGCTTTCACCGCAACCCACAATTCTTCCTGCTGATCGAGCGAGAGCGAATTGAACGCCGCACCGCGCGCTGCCGCAGCAGCTTCCATTGCCCGGAACCGCCGCTCAAACTTGGCATTGGCGGCGCGCAATGCGTCTTCCGGCGCAACGCCATAGGCGCGGACGAGGTTGACTGCGGCAAACAGGAGGTCGCCGGCCTCTTCGAAGCGGTGCTGTTCGCCAGTTGCCTCGGCCAGTTCGGCCATTTCCTCGCGGAGCTTGTCTGCTGGGCCACTGGTATCAGGCCAGTCGAACCCGGTGCGTGCCGCGCGCTTCTGCAACTTTTCCGCACGGAGCAGCGCCGGGAGCGCCTGGGCAACGCCGTCCATCGTGCCGCCGTCGCCTTTGGTGGCGCGTTCTACGGCCTTGAGCGCCTCCCAGCGTGCCTCGCGCGATTGGCCTTCATCGGGTGCATCGCCGAAGATGTGCGGGTGGCGTGTTTCCATCTTGGCGGCGATGGCCGCGGCAACGTCATCGAAACCGAACAGGCCGCGCTCTTCGGCCATGCGGGCGTGGAACACTACCTGGAGCAACAGGTCGCCAAGTTCGTCCTTGAGCGCCGGCATATCGCCGCGCTCGATCGCATCGGCGACCTCGTAGGCTTCCTCGATCGTGTATGGCGCGATCGTGGCGAAGTCCTGCGCCAGATCCCACTCGCAGCCTCGCTGCGGATCGCGCAGGCGGGCCATGATCGCGAGGAGGCGGTTGAGAGGGGTGCTGGTCTCTGGTGACATGTTAGATTGATAATATATATTATGTTAAATGATCGAGTAAGTAAGGACCGGCTCCACTAGCCAAAGGTCCTGATGAGGAACGTCAGTCCGACGACGATCGCGGCCCAGACCGCCGCCATTTGCAGCTTCTGGCGCGGACCATGTCCCGCCGCAGCGGCATCGCTGCGGAATGCGTAGAGGTTCAGAACCAAGCAACCTAGCGCCAGGACGATAAGCATCGGGGCTGATGAAGCGATCATGCTGTAACCTCAAGACCATCATAGCCAACCATGACGTGCGCGGGAACCTCATCGCACAACGTCCGATAATCCATACTCTTGTCGAGGTGAGTCAGCACCGCCTGTCCGGCACGGCATGCCTCGGTCAGCTCGAGCGCCATGGCAAGATGCGCATGCGTCGGATGCGGTTCGCGGCGCAGGCAATCGACCACGAGAACATCGACGCCACTGAACAGTTCAACCATGTGGCGGTTGATCTCGCTGAAGTCCGTGGCGTAACCGACTGACTTACCATCGCAATCAAACCGGTAAGCGGTGCTTTGCGCTGGCCCGTGCTGCATCTGACACCAACCGACTCCGAAACCTGCGCACATTTTGAGCGGTTCGAGTGGCTCAAGCGAGAGGATCGTCGGATAGCCTTCTTGCCCAGCAAAGGCATAGCCGAAGCGCAGGCGCAGGCGCCGTGCAGTTTCTTCTGCGGCATACCCCGGGATCGGCGCGGCACGGCCGTAACGCAGCACGCGCAGGTCATCGATGCCGTGGACATGGTCGGCATGGTCGTGGGTCCAGAACAATGCATCGATCCGGTCGATTCCGCCATCGAGCAGCTGGTTGCGCAGATCGGGTGAGGTATCGACCAGGAGTCGCGCACCCGCCTTGTTCTCGACCAGGATCGACACCCGGCTGCGGCGGTTCCTGGGCTCAGCAGGGTCACAGCGACCCCAGTCGTTGCCGACCCGCGGTACTCCGGTCGAGGTCCCGCTGCCGAGCAAGCGTACTTTCACAAGCCCGCCTTAGTGAACAACCGGGTGAAGTTGCGCGTGGTGGTTTCAGCCAGATGCTCGGGTGAAACCCCGCGCAAGTCCGCCACAAATCGCGCGGTATCGGCTACAAAGGCTGGCTCGCACGGCCTTCCGCGATGCGGTATCGGCGCGAGGAAGGGCGAGTCGGTTTCGACCAGAATCCGATCTTCGGGTAGATCGGCAGCTATGGCCTGTAAATCCTTGGCATTCTTAAAGGTCACGATGCCAGATAGCGATATTGTCAGGCCAAGTTCGAGCATCCTCCGGGCGAAGTCTGCCGATGCCGTGAAGCAGTGGATGAGCGCGGGATAGGCCCCCTGCTCCATCTCGTCACCCAGGATTGCTGCGGTATCGTCTTCTGCATCGCGGGTATGGACGATCAGGGGCAAGCCGGTCTGCCGCGCCACGTTTATGTGGCGCCGCAACAGGGCCCTCTGCGTCTGGCGGTCCGAATGGTCGTAGTAATAATCCAGCCCGGTTTCGCCGATCGCAATGACCTTGGGATGCTGGGTCGCGACGAGCAGCGCAGCTTCCCCCAGATCGGCGTGGCCATCGGCTTCGTGAGGATGGATCCCGACCGAGGCCCAGACATCGCTTTCGCGGTCGGTGGTGGCGATCACCTGGTCCCATTCGCGCTGGCGGGTCGAGATTGAAAGGAAGCCCCCTACTCCCGCTGCGCGCGCGCGATCGAGCACCGCCGCCTGGTCCTCGACCAGTCCCTTGTATTCAAGGTGGCAGTGCGAATCGATCAGCATCAGGTCTCGCTCTCTGCCGGCAGCTCAAGCCGCGGGAACAGCGGCGTCGGCAGCGCCAGACGGAAGTCGCTGTCGGCGAGCGGCGAATACCAGTGCTCACCGATCCCCGCATAGGTGCGGTTCTCAAGGGGAACGCCCATGGTATCGAGCAGTTCCGCGGCCTTACCGGGGATCACCGGCAGGATCGCCACGGCCAGTTCTGCAATCGCGATGTAAAGTGTCGCCAGCACAGTCTGCATCCGTTCCGGGTCGGTCTTGCGCAGCGCCCAGGGGGCCTGTTCGTCAACGTACTGATTGCAGGCGAAGCAGGCCTGGAGCCAGTGATCGATCCCATGCTGCAGCGCGAGATCCTCGAATGCCGCCGGAATGTCCTGCTGCACAGCGCGGCCAACTGTATCGAACAGCGCGTTGTCCGCATCGGTATGCCCGTGGATCTCCGGCAAGGCGCCATCAAGGTTCTTGGCGATGAAGCTCAACACCCGCTGCGCCAGGTTGCCAAAGGCATTGCCGAGCTCGGTATTGCCGCGCCCGACGATTGCCTCGGCCGAATAACTGCCGTCCTGACCGAAACTCACCTCGCGCAGGAAGAAATAGCGCAGCGCGTCGACCCCGAAACGGTCGGCGAGTTCGAGCGGATCGACCACATTGCCGAGCGATTTCGACATCTTCTCACCCCCGCGGGTGAGCAGGAAGCCGTGGCCGAACACCTGTTTCGGGAGTGGGAGCTTGGCCGACATCAGGAACGCTGGCCAGTAGACCGTGTGGAACCGCACGATATCTTTGCCGATCAGGTGCAGGTTCGCGGGCCAGTATTTGCCCCAATCGCCTGATTCATCGGGATAACCGAGCGCGCTCATGTAAGCGGTCAGGGCATCGACCCAGACGTACATCACGTGGTCGGGCGAGCCCGGAACCTTTACCCCCCAATCGAAGCTGGTGCGCGAAACGCTGAGGTCGCGCAGTCCGCCTTCGACGAATTTCAGCACCTCGTTGCGGCGGCTGTCCGGGCGGATGAAGTCGGGGTCTTTGGCATAGAGATCGAGCAGCGGCTGCGCATATTTGGAAAGCCGGAAGAACCAGCTTTCCTCGACCGTCCATTCAACCGGAGTTCCCTGCGGCGAGAGCTTGATGCCCCCTTCCCCCTCGATCAGTTCCTTTTCCTCGTAAAACGCCTCATCGCGGACCGAATACCAACCTTCGTAGCGATCGAGGTAGAGATCGCCGCTGGCCTGCATCGCTTCCCAGATCGCGACGCTCGCCTCGTGATGCGCCAGTTCAGTGGTCCGCACGAAACGGTCATGTGATATGTTTAATTTAGCGCACATATCTTTGAAATAACCAGACATCTCATCGCACAGTGCCTGTACCGTCACACCCTTGTCGCGCGCCGTCTGGACCATCTTGAGCCCGTGCTCGTCGGTCCCGGTGGTAAAGCGCACGTCGCGACCCTGCATCCGCTGGAACCGCGCGATCGCATCGGCCGCAACCGCTTCATAGGCATGGCCGATATGCGGACGCCCATTGGGGTAAGCGATCGCGGTAGTGATGTAATAGGGTTCGGCCATGGCCGCAGCAGCGCTTTCTCTATGGGTCAGGCGGCCTCTCTAGGCATGGCCAGCCCCGCCAGCAAGGCCCCGAGTTCCATCGCGACCAATCCGGAATCGAAGTTGTACGAGGGCAGCTGGGCTGCAAGCCGGACGAGTTCGCCGTGCGCCTCGATCACCGCGGCATCGCGGCGCGGTTCGCGGCCAAGCTGGGCAGCAACCACTGCACGGGCAAGATCGACCGCCGCTTGCTGGCGCTCGCGATCCGGCCGCGTGCCGATTTCCTCGGCCAGCGCGCCGCGCAGCGCAAAGTGATCGTCGCCCTCGGCAATGAGGCGCAGCATGGTGCCGTGAAGCTTGCCGAGGTCCTGATCGACAAAATCGAGCGCGGCCCCCGGCGAGCCTTCTGCTGCAGCAATCGCGGCCGCACGCGTCGCCGCGTCGGCCTGCGGTGCTGATGAGGCAAGGATAGCTGCGATCTGCTCATCGCTCAGCGGATTGAACCGTAACACCCGGCAGCGCGAGCGCAGCGTCGGCAGGAGCCGCCCAAGCCGGTGCGTGACAAGCAGGAAGAAGGTGCCTGAGGGCGGCTCCTCAAGGCTCTTGAGCAAGGCGTTGGCGGCGCTCTTCTCAAGATCGTCGGCCGGATCGATGATCACCGCGCGGCGGCTCCCCAGCGTCGGCCGGGTGTTGAGCCTGCGCTGCAGTGTGCGCACTTCGTCGATCGGGATCGAGCGCTTGCGGCGATAGGGCTGCCCGTCCTCGCGCTTTTTGGCTTCTTCCTTGTTCTCGGGCGGGTGCTCGGGGATCAGGATATCGGGGTGCATATCGAACGAGGGCTGCGGGATCCCGGGCTCGGCCACCAGGGCAGCGGCAGCGGCGCGGGCGAATTGCCCCTTGCCCAGCCCCTTTAGCCCGGTGAGGATCCATGCGTGGTGCATCCGCGCCGATCCGAGCGCACCATTCCATTCGCGCCAGGCATCATCGTGGCCGAGTAGATCAATCATATGGCAGCCAGCACTGGCGCGAGTGCGGCAAGAACCGCTTGATGCACTTGCGCCGTTTCGCCGTCCCCATCGATCCTCGCAAAGCGCTGCGGTTTGGCCTCGGCCAGACCGGCAAAGGCACTGGCCACGCGTGCGTGATAGACAGCATCGCGTCCGCCGATGCGATCGGCAGCGCCGTTGTCGCGCGCTGTGGCGCGCGCCGTGGCGGTTCCGGGCGAGACCTCGATCAGAACAGTGAGGTCCGGCAACAGACCCTCGCTGCCGATCTGGTGCAGCGCCATGACATCGGCATCGCCCAATCCGCCCGCTCCGCCCTGGTAGGCCCGGCTCGAATCGACGAAGCGATCGCAGATGATCCATTTGCCCTGCGCAAGCGTCGGCCTGATCAGCCGCTCGACATGGTCCGACCGCGCGGCAGCGAACAGCAGCGCCTCGGCGCGCGGATGCCAGCCTTCGCCCGCAGTGCCGAGCAGCAACGCCCGAATTGCTTCGGCTCCGGGGGTTCCGCCAGGCTCGCGCGTGACTACGCAATCGATTCCCCGCGCCGCCAGCGCATCGGCGAGCAGGCGGGCCTGGGTGCTCTTGCCTGCGCCCTCTCCGCCTTCAAAGGCAATGAACTTTCCCCGCGTCATGAAAACAGCCCTAGCAGTCCGCTGACGATCCTGTCGATTGGTCCGGCAGCGCCGACCGCATCGAGCGTCACCAACGGCAGTTCATGATCCGGTTGGCCTTCAAGGTGGATCACAAGCCGCGCGACGCGCTGCCCTTTGGTCAGCGGCGCGCACAACGGACCATCATAGAGGATCGTGCCGCTGACTTTCGCGCCAGTACCACGCGGTACCGCAAGGCTGAAAGTTCGCGGGACCCCGAGCCGGACGCTGCGCGCATCGCCGCCCTGGACCTTCGCCGCACCGACAGCCATGCCCGTTGCAAGGAAGGCTTGGCTGTCCCAGGCGGTAAAGCTCCATTGGCCGAGCGAATGCGCCGCCGCTGCGCGCGGGGATTCGCTCGGCGATCCGCCCACCACCATGACCACCCGGCGCCCGTCGCGCACCACCGAGCCAAGGAAATTGTATCCCGCCTCGAAGCTGTGCCCGGTCTTGATCCCGTCGGCGCCGGGCAGCACACCGGACAGCGGATCATGGCTCAGCAGCCTGGCGCCGCGCCAGGTCATGGCCTTCTGCCCGAAATACCGAAGGTAGAGCTGTGGATGCTCCTCGATCAGAGCACGGCCAAGGCGGATCATGTCATTGGCGGTTACATAGGTTCGGCCATGATCGGGGAAGCCGTTGGCGCTGGCGAAGTGACTTGCCGCCATCCCCAGCCCGGCGGCGCGTGCATTCATCCTGTCGGTCCACTGCGCGACTGAACCTGCTGCTCCCTCAGCCAGGACAACCGCGGCATCGTTGGCCGAAACAGTAGTCGTGCCGAGGAGCAAGTCATGCACGCTGACCTTCTCGCCAGCGCGGAGGTTGAGTGTTGTGCCCTTGCCCGCCCAACGGGCCGCGGTCTCGGGGCGCACCGTTATCAGGTCAGTCTCGCGAAGCTCTGCCGCTTCAATCAGGTCGAAGGCCAGGAGCGCGGTCATCGCCTTGGTCATCGATGCAGGCAGAAGCCGCCGGTTCGCCGCTCGCGCAAAGAGGACTTGGCCCGAATTGAGGTCGGCCACCAGCGCAACTGGAGCCGCCGCGCTGGAGGGCAGCCTTGCGGCGCTGTCGCTGTGCGCCGGACCGTCGGCTGCAAGCGCCAGCGCAGGCAAAGCCAGCGCGGTGAGCGGCAACCAGTATCGGATCGTCAAGATGCGTCCCCCTACGCGCCGCCAATGGCCAGCGCGCAAGGGCCGGAGGGCCTAGTCCGCGCGCTGGATTCGAGCGTCGCTATACCCGGCAGCCTTGGCCTTCGCCAGCGCCGCCTTGGCCTCTGTCTCGCCGGCAAAGGGGCCCATGCGAACCCGCCACAGCTTGCCGGCAGCGCTGACTGACCCGCCGACTTTGGCCGCTGCGGACTGCGCGTTGTCGCGGTTCGAGAAGGCACCGACCTGGACAGCGAATTTGCCGTGCACCATCGGCTTGGGTGATGGTGCCGGTGCTGGCGCCGGGGTTCGCACTGGCGTCGGAACGGGCGCAGGAACAGGCTTAGGCGTTGGCTTTGAAGCAGGCTTCGGGGCCAGCTTCACCTTGCCTTTGCCGTCCTTGATCGGTGTCGGGGCCGGGTTGGGAGCCGGGGTCGGAGCCGGACTCGGATCGATAACCGGAGCCGGACGAAAGACGCCTTCCTGCTGATCGAGCTTGCGGCTCAGCACGACGAGCAGCGATTTTGGCGTATCCATCCGCGCCGGGGCCGACTGGCCCATCCGCAGCAGCGCGCGGTCCTGCTCGACCGGGTTGACCCGGCGCACCCGCACCGCATCGCTGACAGCGCCGCTCAGGCCCAGCTGCGCCGCTGCCCCCGGTGACAGTTCGATCAGGCCCTTGCCGCGCATCGGCCCGCGTCGCTCGACGCGAACCAGGATCGTCTTGCCGGTCTCGATCGATGCAACTTCGACATAGCTCGGCAGTGGAAGGGTCCGGTGCGCGGCCGAAACCGCAGTTCCGCCTTCGCTGCCAAGCAGCGCGTGGCCGACCGCATCGTAGTTCATCGTGTCAACGGGCGTGTAAGTCACCCCATCGACCGTGAACGGCGCGCCGAGCACCATCGGATAGTCGGCCGCAGGGCCGCTTCGAGCGGGCTGGGCCTGCACCGCATCATACGGCCGCGCGCCCCCGCCGCATGCGGCGAGAGCAATCAACGCCGCAAGCGGCAGGTGTTTTTCAACGGGCAATCTCATCTGCAAGCAACCCCACGGACAGTGCGTAGTAGTTCGAGCAGTTGTAATGCAGGATAACGCGATAATTCCCGGTTAACAGGAATGAACCATTGCCCGGGCCATCGGGTTCGAACAGCGTGGCCATGGTACTGTCGTCGATCGGCGCTTGCGGCGAAATACCCATTGCCTTCCATTCGGCAACCGTGCGCCAGGCCGAGTGGCGGGCATGGACATTGCGGCAACTGGGTGCATCGAGTTTTTCGGGAAGGCTAGCGCGATCGAAGGCGTCGCCCAGCGAAACCCTTACCCCCCAGGGCTCGCCGCGCTTCCATCCGGCATCGCGGAAATAGTTGGCGATCGAGGCCAGGGTATCGGCCCGGCTGTTCCAGATGTCGGCGCGCCCGTCCCCATCCCCGTCCTTGGCGAGGCGCAGGTAGATCGAGGGCAGGAACTGCGGGTTGCCGAAGGCTCCGGCCCAGCTGCCGATCATCTGGCTGCGCGGTACTCCGCGGTCGGCCATCTTCATCAGCGCGATGAATTCGTCGGCAAACAGATCCCGCCTGCGTCCTTCGTAAGCCAGCGTCGCCAGCGAACGCGGCAGGTCGAAATCGCCTTTGACCCTGCCATAGAATGTTTCGTGGCCCCAGATCGCGATGACGATCTTGGCCGGAACCCCGTATTCCGCCTCAATTCCCGGGGTCAGCATGGCGGTAGAGGCCAGCATGTCGCGCCCGCCGTTGATCCGCGCCGCATCGACGTGACTGCGATAATAGGGCCAGAAGGCCGGCGGGGACCCGGGCGTGCTGCCCGGCTGCGCGCGATCGAGCGCGATGACGCGCGGGTTGAAGGTCAAGCCCGAAGTCATCGCTGCGATCGTGGTCTCGCGCACGCCTTCGCTGCGCGCCTTGGCGCTGAGGAGCTGGAGGTAACCATGGAACCCGGCATTTTCGTCCGGAGCTGCCTGGATTGAAACCGGCGCCGGAGTCGGCAGGGGTTGCATCACCGGGGCCAGCGACGGCGCGCCAACTTGCGCCGGAACCGCGCTCTGCGGCACCGAGAGCAGCGCCACCGCGAGCAGCGGCGCGGCAAAGAGTTTCAAGGCACGGGCAAGATCCATGCACCGACTGTGTCATAGCCTGCGCGATTCGGGAATTGCCGCGTGCAATCAAACCGGCTAGCGGCTCCTCGCGTAGGACAGGTGGCCGAGTGGTTTAAGGCAGCGGTCTTGAAAACCGCCGTGGGTGCAAGCTCACCGTGGGTTCGAATCCCACCCTGTCCGCCAGACTAAAGCGAACAGCGAAGCCCCCGGCCTGCGACCGGACGGGGGGAATCGTTTCTCGCTTAAGGGTAGATCGCTTTGCCCGAGAAGCCAGTGCCATCCAGATTCACGGTGTACGTGATGCTGCCGAAGATCGAGTTGTTGAAATCTGAATACCAGCCGTTCGTAAGGGTCTGTCCGGCCAAATCCGGCCTAGCGTTCGCGAAAGTGCATTGCACTGTATCGAACTTGCGATGCTGCGTTTCATTGCAACTAACGGGGCCGTATAGGCCATCGGTGTAATCCGCCGAGGTGTTACCGGTCAGCCTCGCGGTCATGCCATTATCGGAGCCAGGCGTGCCCGCAAAGCTGGGGCTGATGGCAAATGATGCCATAATCGCTACGAGAATTACTTTCTTCATCGATTCACTCCTGTTTGTTCCGCCGACGACTCGCGACCCAGCCGACATTGAAGAGTGCGCCCCTCCTGTAACAGGATCAATTCATAATTCGTTAGCCATCTAACTGCCCGGATTTGGGACGGATCGCTCCGCCAGCCCCGCTTAGGCCTTGGCGGTTGACCGGGCAGCGAGCCGTTGCAGTCCCTCGACCACAAGGCCGAAGAAAATCCCGCCGACTACAGTCGAGATCACCAGTTCCATCCAGTCGACATGAAGCTGCACCAGTGGCGCTGCGGCGATGGTTACGTAGAGCATCGTCGAGGTGTTCACCACCAGCGGCACCGCCTTGATGATGTCCAGATATAGCGCGAGGATCAGCAGCAGCAGGCCGACGACGAGGCCGGTGTTGCCGTAAGTCATCGTGCCATAGATCAGGAACCAGCCAAGTCCGATCCCGACCAGCGCGCCGATGATCGCTGCGGGGAGCCGCTTGAACTGCAACTGCTCGTTGTTGGCCCAATACCACAGCATCAGAAACCCGCCGACCAGCGCGGTATCGTGGATATGCAGCACTTGCAGCCCGATCGCGATCCAGGCGACGATCAGGACCAGCACGATCCCGAGGATGGCGAGCCCGGCGATCGGGCCCGGCGGTGCGGCCTCGACGGTCGGCGTGGTGGCTTCGGTCATGCAAATATCCCCCTCTGTTGTCGGCCTTTGGCCGCTCCCCAGGGAATAAAGCTTAATCGTGCATTTAAAGCCAGCCCAAAGCGGCGTTTCAGATATGCAGCGCCCGGCCGTAAGCCGCGAGCACGCTTTCGTGCATCATTTCCGATAGCGTCGGGTGCGGGAAGACCGTGGCCATCAGCTCGGCCTCGGTGGTCTCGAGCGTCTTGCCCACGACGTAACCCTGGATCAGTTCGGTCACCTCTGCCCCGATCATGTGCGCGCCGAGCAGCTCGCCGGTCTTTGCATCGAACACGGTCTTGATGAAGCCTTCAGCCTCGCCCAGCGCGATCGCCTTACCGTTGCCGATGAACGGGAAGGTGCCGACCTTGACGGTATAGCCGGACTCCTTGGCCTTGGCTTCGGTCAGCCCGACCGATGCGACTTGCGGGTGGCAGTACGTGCAGCCAGGGATGTTGCCCCGGTCCATCGTGTGCGGATGGACATCCTTATTGCCCAGCGCCTGCGCGATCGCTTCGGCGGCGATCACGCCTTCGTGGCTCGCTTTGTGCGCGAGCCAGGGCCCCGGAGTGACATCGCCTATCGCCCAGACGCCCGGAACATTGGTCCGGCCCATGCCGTCGATCGCAATGATCCCGCGTTCGGCTTTGATTCCAAGTGTTTCAAGGCCAATATTCTCAGTGTTTGGCACAATCCCGACCGCGACGATTACGTGGCTGAACTCGCCTTCGCTGACCTTGCCATCCGGGGCTTTGATCTTGGCCTTCACGCCCTTGTCCGCCACCGCCAGGCTTTCCACTCCGGCCCCGGTCAAGATGGTCATGCCCTGCTTCTTGAGCGCCTTTTCGAGGAAGGCCGACACGTCCGCATCCTCAACCGGGACGATCCGGTCCATCATCTCGACGACGGTAACTTCGCTGCCCATGTCATTGTAGAAACTGGCGAATTCGATCCCGATCGCGCCCGAGCCGATGACCAGCAGCTTGCTCGGAAGCTCGCTTGGCGTCATGGCGTGGCGATAGGTCCACACCCGGTTGCCATCTGCCGGAGCGAACGGTAGATCGCGCGCCCGCGCGCCGGTGGCGACGATGATGTGCTTGGCGGAGAGGGTCTCGCTCCCCTTTCCTGCCCCGGCCCCCGAGCCGGGGTCCCCCTTCACTTCGAGTTTGCCGGCGCCCTTCAGAACCCCGGTGCCCATATGCACCGCGATCTTGTTCTTCTTCATCAGGTGCGTGACCCCCTGATTGAGCTGCTTGGCCACCCCGCGGCTGCGCTTGACCACCGCCGCGATGTCGGCGCTGATCTTCTCGGCCACGAGCCCGTAATCCTTGGCGTGCTGCATGTAGTGAAAGATCTCGGCCGAACGCAGCAGCGCCTTGGTCGGGATGCACCCCCAGTTGAGACAGATGCCACCGAGCAGCTCGCGCTCGACAATCGCGACCTTTAGCCCCAGCTGCGCTGCCCGGATCGCCGCGACATACCCGCCGGGGCCGGAACCGAGCACGATCAGATCATAGTCACTCATGACGCTCCTTTGGAGGCGATAAACTTCCGGGGCAGCGCCCCGCCCCGGAAGTCCGTACCTCGGTTAGAAACGGAAACCGACCGCCGCATGCCCCTGGAAGCGCTGCAGCTTGAAGCCGGTGCCCTCAAAATCACCCAGTTCCGAGATACGCATGCCAAGCCCGACATACATGTTCCGCGAAACGTTGTAGTTGCCACCAAAACTGATCCCGACGCCCTTGCGGCTACCCGGATTGGAATAGCTGAAGGTCACCGCGTTGTTCGCCGTGCTGCGCTCCACGACCGAAAAATCGGTGCTGTAGATGTCGTAACCGACCCCGACATAGAGTTCGGTCTTCGCACCCAGACGCGCGGCTGCGCGAAGGCCTATCGACAGATCCGACTTGGACTTGAAGCAGACCACACCATTGACGCCAGGATCAGTATAATTTTCGCACTTGTTGGCGCCGCCAGCGTCGAAGCTGACATACGGTCCGACCGTTACGGTGTTCGAAACCTTGATGTCGTAGCCGAGTTCGCCGCCATAGACGAAGCCCGAACCCAGCGTCGCCACGTAAGTCGTCCCGGCCTGCGTGTCGCTCAGGTTCGGACGCTCGATCCCCGCGTGGGCCTCGATGTGCACGCCGCCTACCTTGATATCGGCTTCTTGGGCAAAAGCAGGCGTTGCACCAAGCACAAACGCTGCAAACAGTATCTTACGCATATTCCCTCCGTCGTTGCGCCGAGAAGTCGGCGGAACCGACAACCCCTTAGCGTGACAAAACGACCTGATGAAAGACAAAGTTACAAAATATCACCGCCTCGGACTAATCACGGCTGACTTTTGCCCGCAGTTGCAAACCTTTTGTTTCCCGTCGGAGTCCTGAACCTTCAACCCACACCGACGACGGCGTTCTATGCCACCAATCCCAGCGGGCTTTCGATGAGATCCTTGAACGCCTGCATCAGTTGCGCCCCATCGGCACCGTCGATCGCCCGGTGATCGAACGACCCGGTGGCACTCATCACCGCAGCGACCGATAATGCACCGTCGACCACGTAGGGCCGCGGCTCGCCCGCGCCGACCGCCATGATCATCGCTTGCGGTGGATTGATCACGGCTTCGAACTGCTTGATCCCGAACATGCCGAGGTTGGAGAGGCTGGCGGTGCCGCCCTGGTATTCGTGCGGCTGGAGTTTGCCCGCCTTGGCCTTGTCGGCCAGCGCCTTCATCTCGGTGCTGATTTGCGCGACGCCCTTGGTCACGGCATCGACAATGATCGGGGTGATCAGGCCTGACGGTGCAGCAACTGCAACCGAGATGTCAGCGCGGCTGTATTTGCGCAGTTCGTCCCCGGCAAAGCTGACGTTGCACTTCGGCACCCGGATCAATGCCTTGGCCAGCGCCTTGATCAAAAGATCGTTGACCGATAACTTTACGCCATCAGGCTCAAGTGCTTTGTTAAGTTCGCCGCGGAGTTTGAGCAGCGCATCGAGCCGCACGTCCACGGTCAGGTAGATGTGCGGAATGGTCTGCTTGGCCTCGGTCAGGCGCCGCGCAATGACCTTGCGGATATTGTTGAGCTTTTCGGCTTCGTACGGAATGCCGTAGTCGGGGGTTGGTGAACTGACAGCAGGAGCGGCAACTGGCGCAGCGGCGCTGGGCGCGGACCCCGCTTTTGCGCCTTCGACATCGGTCTTGACGATCCGTCCGTGCGGGCCACTGCCCTGAACGCCCTTGAGATCGATGCCCTTTTCCGCCGCGATACGCTTGGCCAGCGGCGAAGCGATGATTCTGTCGCCTGACTTGGGTGCAGGAGGTGCAGCGGTGGCCGAAGCCTTGGTTGCGGCTGGTGCTGGAGCGGCTGGTGCTGGAGCGGCTTGTACCGGCGCAGCCGCAGGAACCACTTCCGCCTTTGGCGCAGGCGCGGCGCTGGCATCCTCGTCTTCGCCGGCAATCGTGGCGATAACGGTGCCGACCTTCACGCCCTCGGTACCCTCGGCCACTGCGATCGCGATAATCGTGCCTTCGTCGACCGCTTCGAATTCCATCGTTGCCTTGTCGGTCTCGATCTCGGCCATGATGTCGCCCGAGGAAACCTTGTCGCCCACTTTGACCAGCCACTTGGCAAGCGTGCCTTCCTCCATGGTCGGAGAAAGCGCGGGCATCTTGATTGCGATCGGCATGGCAGTGTCCGGTCCCCTGACGGTAAACGTTTCCGTTACGTCTCTGGCCAAAATAGCGCGCGGCGGCAAGATGCTTGCGCCGAATACGTTTGTGTCAGATATCGCGAGCCCGAGGGGAGCGGCGATGCGGGTCTATCTGGTGATCATGGACGAGACCGATGAGGCCAGTCTGGCGCTGCGCTTCGCGTCGCGCCGCGCCCAACGCACCGGCGGCGCGGTGCACCTGCTGGCGCTGGTTCCGCCGCAGCCGTTCGTGGC
>JANOAD010000172.1:0-3305 GCA_031410955.1 Novosphingobium sp.
CTGCGACAGCTGCGACGAGCCGAAGAATTCACGCACCGCGGCGACCGCCGGCTTGGCGTTGATGAGGTCGTTGGGCATGACCGTCGAGACGTCGACCGAGCTCATGCGCTCCTTGACCGCGCGCTCCATGCGCAGGAGGCCGACGCGGTACTGGTTTTCGAGCAGTTCACCGACCGAACGGACACGGCGGTTGCCGAGGTTGTCGATGTCGTCAACCTCGCCCTTGCCGTCCTTGAGGTTGACCAGTTCCTTGACCACGGCGAGGATATCCTCGGTGTGCAGCGTGGTGACGGTGTCTTCGGCGTCAAGCTGGAGACGCATGTTGAGCTTGACCCGACCAACAGCCGAAAGGTCATAGCGCTCGCCATCGAAGAACAGGCCTTCGAACAGAGCCTCGGCGGTTTCGCGCGTCGGCGGTTCGCCTGGGCGCATCACCCGGTAGATGTCGGCCAGCGCGTGATCGCGGTCGGGCGCCTTGTCGGCCTTGAGCGTGTTGCGGATCCACGGCCCGGTCGAAACGTGATCGATGTCGAGCAGTTCGAGCTGATCGATCCCGGCCTTGTCGAGCATGTCGAGGTTTTCCGGCGAAACTTCGTCGCCGGTCTCGATGTAGATGCGCCCGGTCGACTCGTCGATCAGGTCGCGCGCGGCATAGCGGCCGAAAATTTCCTCGGTCGGGATGAGCAGGTCGGTCAGGCCGTCCTTTTCTGCCTTGTTGGCGGCGCGCGGGCTGATCTTGGTGCCGTTGGCGAAAATGATCTCGCCCGACTTGGCATCGACGATGTCGAAGGTCGGCTTCTGGCCGCGCCACTGATCGGGCGCGTAAGGCAGCACCCAGCCGCCTTGGCCGCGCTTCCACAGCACGGTCTGGTAGAAATGGTTGAGGATCGCTTCGTCATCGAGACCCAGCGCGTGGAGCAGCGCGGTAACCGGCAGCTTGCGCTTGCGGTCGATGCGGACGTTGACGATGTCCTTGGCGTCGAATTCGAAATCGAGCCACGACCCGCGGTACGGAATGACGCGCGCGGCGAACAGGTACTTGCCGCTCGAGTGGGTCTTGCCGCGGTCATGGTCGAACAAGACGCCGGGCGAACGGTGCATCTGGCTGACGATAACGCGTTCGGTGCCGTTGATCACGAAGGTGCCGTTGTCGGTCATGAGCGGCATGTCGCCCATGTAGACGTCCTGCTCCTTGATATCGAGGACCGAGCGGGTCTCGGTTTCGGCATCGACCTCGAACACGATCAGGCGCAGCGTGACCTTCATCGGCGCGGCATATGTGATCCCGCGCTGGCGGCACTCGGTGGTGTCGTACTTGGGGTCTTCCAGCTCGTAATGGACGAAGTCCAATTCGCTGGTCCCGGCGAAGTCGCGGATCGGGAAGACCGAGCGCAGCGTCTTTTCCAGGCCACTTACATAGCCGATCGAAGGGTCGGAGCGCAGGAACTGCTCATAGCTTTCGCGCTGAACCTCGATCAGGTTCGGCATCTTCACCACTTCGTGAATGTCGCCGAAGATCTTGCGGATGCGCTTGGGCGCCGCGGCGCGATTCGCCGACTGGGGAGCGGAAGCCTTCTTGGCCATGGGAGGGTGTTGCCTCTTGTTGTGCGGCCGGAAAATCCGGCGAAAATGATGCCACGTGCGGTACTGGCGCCATCAAACACGAAAAGGCCGCATGGCAAACGCCTCAAAAATGAGACAGCCAGCAGCCTTCGCGTCAGATGGAAACCCGCCGCTTCCTTTCGTGGAAGGTCCCCGCGCATGGACCCGCCTTGCTCGAAGCGCCGAGCGAGAGGGGCATATAGGAGCG
Organism: Novosphingobium sp.; assembly: GCA_031410955.1. GTDB lineage: Bacteria > Pseudomonadota > Alphaproteobacteria > Sphingomonadales > Sphingomonadaceae > Novosphingobium. The sequence goes on from JANOAD010000172.1 coordinate 1,811, forward strand.
CGCGGCGGCCAAGTCAAATCGGCAACCGCGCGCTGGCGACCGGCGGATCGTTATATCGATTTTCGATATTATCGATTGACGATAAGGAATCTCCCTGTTATCGAAAAACGATATGAAGACGGCGGGTCAATTCCACCGTTCAAGAGACAGGGACCGAACCGATGAAAATGCTGCTCCAACAATTCGCCCGCGATTTCGCCGCGCTGGGGGTCAAGGGGATGCGCGGCGACGGCCTGCTGATCGCCGCCAAGGTCCTGCTTTACGTCCTACTGGCGGGGCTGGCGCTGGCCTTCGTGATGAGCATCGTCGGCCTGGTCGGCTACGGCCTGTCGCACGCCAATGCGCTGCTCGTAACGCCGCTCGAGCCGGTGTGGCGTCCGGTGATCCGCCTGCTCATCGCGCTGATCGCGCTCGACACGGTGATCAAGATCGTGCTGCGGCTGATGGCGCTGATCGACACTGTCGAGGTGGGCGAGGCCTTCGCCACCGCCAACGCCGAGCGGCTCGAATGGATCGGCGGGGCGGTGATCGGACTGATGGTGCTGGGCTTCGTCGCGCAGCTGATCGGCGCCGAAGTGCGCGGCGGCATCAACGGCTTTCCCTTGAGCATCGATCCCGCGCCGGGCGGGGTCGCAGTCGCGCTGCTGCTGTTCATCCTCGCCCGGGTGTTCCGCCGCGGGGCGGAGATGCAGGGCGACCTCGAAGGGACCGTGTGATGGCGATCGTGGTCAAGCTCGACGACCTGCTTCACGCGCGCGGCATGACGCTCACCGAACTCGCCGAGCGGGTCGACATCACCCTCGCCAACTTGTCGATCCTCAAGACCGGCAAGGCCAAGGCGATCCGGTTTTCCACGCTCGAGGCGATCTGCCGTGAATTGCAGTGCCAGCCCGGCGAACTGCTCGGCTACGGCGAGACCTGAGACGCGGCGAACGATCGAAAGGGCGGTGCTTCCCCCGAAGCGCCGCCCTTCCTTTTTCCGCCCCCACGGCGGGAAAGCTTGTCAGAAAACCCCGGGGATCAGCCGCCAGCGGGTCTTGGTCATGAAGCTACGGTAAGCCGGGTCCTCGCCCAGCAGCCGCTCCTCGGCGAGCAGGCGCAGGATCTGGGCCCACCAGCCGATGACATAGATCGTGAAATTGAGCGCGGTGGGCATCAATGACAGGATGCCGAGGTGGACCAGCAGATAGCCGGCATACATCGGATGCCGCACGAACCGGTACATGCCGTCGGTCTTGATCCCGCGGTTGGCGGGAGCGATGCCGAAGCTGCGGCGCAGGAAGAGCTTGGCGGCGAGCTGGATCACGTTGCCGACAACGGTCAGCCCGATCCCCACCGGCACCAGCCAGTGCAGCATGGCTGGAGTATTCGCGGGCTGAATCAGCAGCGGCGAATAGGTCGCGGTGATCGCGAGCAGCCAGTCACCCAGCCTGAGCGAGATGGTCTCGGTCGGGCGGCGCAGCAGCACGAAGATCACCACTGCGGTTTCTGCCAC
>JANOAD010000173.1:0-10109 GCA_031410955.1 Novosphingobium sp.
GTCAGGACATCGTGTTCGAAATCGGCGACTTCCAGGATCAGGTGGTCTGACACGCGCGGCGCACTGACACGGCGGCGGCGTTAAGTCCAGTCCGGGGCACCATTCCGTTCTTGGGACATGGCGCAACGCAGGCTACAACCCCGCGCAACATTCTATGGAGAAAGTGGTTATGCGCAAATCGATAATTCGGGCCGCGATGGTATTGACCCTGGCAAGCTCCGCTGTGCTGGCCGCGAAGGTTGCAGCCCCTAATTACGCTGCCGTGCTCGCCAGTCCGGAACGCCCCGCTGCCGACACGGTGCGCGATGCCGACCGCAAGCCCGCCGCGCTGATGGCCTTTGGCAAGATCAAGCCGGGCACTCTGGTGGTCGAACTTGCACCCGGCGGTGGATATTACAGTCGGCTGCTCAGCTTGGCCGTCGGACCCAAGGGTCACGTCTACACCTTCGCGAACCGCTCCTCCGCGGCGGTTGTGGAATGGGCCAAGACCCACCCGAACGTTACCGAAGGCGTGATGCAGCCCGGCACCTCACTCGCCCCGGTCCCGGTCGACGTGGTCTGGACCACACTCAACTACCATGATTTCAAGAACGCCAAACAGGGCGACCGCGATCTTGCCGCAGTAATCAACGAGGCCGCGTTCAAGGCGCTGAAGCCGGGTGGCCTGTACCTGATCAACGACCACCAGACCGCCAAGGGCATAGGCACCTCGCAAACCGCTACGCTTCACCGAATCGAGGACGTTGCAGTGATCCGCGAGGTCGAAGCCGCCGGGTTCAAGCTTGCCGGCCGCAGCTCGATCCTCGCCCATCCCGGCGACGATCACACCCTCAAGGTCGTCGAGAGCGGGATTCGCGGCAAGACTGACCAGTTCGTGCTGCGCTTCCGCAAGCCGCGCTGAACGGCCGCGCCTGGAAGGAATTGTTAACCACGTTGCTCTAGCCCGTCTCAATCACAAGGGGACGAGGCTGCAGCATGGCCACGGGATATTCCAGCATCGCAGTGTCCGCAGGGGCGGCCGCCAGCACCGCGCGCAGGCGCTACCTGTTCGGGCCCGTGGCCGATTTCGTGACCTTCGGCGGGCTTTCGCTGGTGCTGTTCCCGCTCTTGCTGCTCTTGCCGTTGACCGACCAGCTACTGCAACGCGCGGCGCTGCTCACAGTGGTGGTCAGCCATCTGGTCAACCACCCGCATTTCGCTCATTCCTATCAAATCTTTTATCGCGGCTTCCGCGCCAAGGCACTGGGTACCACGTTCAACCCGGTGATGCGGACGCGCTACCTGTTTGCCGGGATCGCCGTACCGCTGCTGCTCGCGAGCTACCTGGGCTGGGGCTTCCTGCGCGCCGATGCCCGCATGCTGGGCTACGCCGCCAACGCCATGGCGCTGTTCGTCGGCTGGCATTACGTCAAGCAGGGCAATGGCCTGTTGATGGATGACTGCGCGCTCAAGCGCCAGTTCTACAGCGCCGCGGACAAGAAGGTGCTGCTGGTCAATTGCTACGTGGTCTGGGCGGGCGGCTGGCTGCTGCTCAACCAAGTCATCCACGTCACCAACGTGCTGGGCCTTGCCGCTTATGCCCTGGCGCTGCCCGCCTGGGCGCTCAACTGGGGCCTCGCCGCCGCAATGACGACCACGATTGCCGCTGGTGCAGTCGTCGCGCGGCAATGGCGCAAGGCCGGCTCGCTGCCGTTCAATGGTGTCGCGGCCTATGTCGCCAGCCTTTACCTGTGGTTCGGCATGACGATCATCAACCCGCTGTGGGGCCTGCTCGCCCCGGCGTTCCATTCGCTGCAATACCTCGCGGTGGTGTGGCGGTTCGAGAGCAACCGCGAACGCGCGGTTACCCCGCACAAAGGCATCGCCGCACACCTCGGCGCTTTCGCGCTTGGCGCAGTACTGCTCGGCTACCTTGGCTTCCAGTGGCTGCCCGCCTTGGCTGACGGCCGCGTCGGCTATGACAACGCGATCCTCGGGCCGACCTTCTTCGGCTTTGCCGCGCTGATCTTCATCAACGTCCACCACTACTTCATCGATAACGTGATCTGGCGGCGCGAAAACCCGGAAAGCCAGGCGCACCTGTTCGCTTAGGCGCTGCGCCAGCGCGCGAAAATTGCGGTGGGGAGCAGCCGCGCGCCCTCACCCGTTTCACGCACCGCCAGATCGCCATGTTCGATTGTGCCCGGCAGGTCGGCAAATAATTCGTCCATCAGTCCGGCGAGCGCGAGCGAGGACATCCGCACCGCATAGACGGTGAGGAACAGGAAGCGGCTTTCGGCGCTGAGCAAGGCGCGGCAATCGGCCAGCAGTCCGGGCAGGTGATCTTCCAGCCGCCACACTTCGCCCTCGGGCCCGCGACCGAACTTGGGCGGGTCGAGGATGATCCCGTCATAATGCTTGCCCCGGCGCACCTCGCGCGCGGCGAATTTGGCGGCGTCGTCGACGATCCAGCGCACCGGGCGATTCGCCATGCCGGACAGTTCGGCATTGGCCCGCGCCTGCGCGACCGATTTCTTCGAGGCATCGACGTGGGTGACCGGGCCGTATTCACTGAGCGCCAAGGTGCCGACGCCGGTATAGCCGAACAGGTTGAGCGTCGCCGCGTCGCTGCGCCCGCCGAGCTGCGCACCCATCCAGTCCCACACCGGGGCCATGTCGGGGAAGAAGCCGAGGTGGCGGAACGGGGTGCACTGCGCGGTGAACTTGACCGGACCGCGGGCGAGCGGCCAACCGTCTGCGGGTACCGGCGCGGCAAATTGCCAGCGCCCGCCGCCATCCTCGTCTGAGCCGGGAACAAATTCGCCCTCGGCGCGCCAGGTTTCGAGCCGCGGGGTCCATAGCGCCTGCGCGTCGGGGCGGACAAACTGGTAGGGGCCATAGCTCTCAAGTTTGCGGCCGTGCCCACTGTCGATCAGGCGGTAGTGGTCCCAGCCCTCGCCGATCATCAGCTGCGGCTGCAAATTCAACTGTGCCACTATCCCAAACTCCGCTCAACCTGAGCCTGTCGAAGGCCGCGCGCCAAGTTCGCCTGTCGCGCGTGTGCTTCGACAGGCTCAGCATGAGCGGGTGTAGGGGTGTGCCTCAAGTCCGCGGCACGGCGTGTGCCGCAACATATTCGGCCACCGCGGCGTAGTCGCCGGGTAGTTCGACCAGCTTCTCCTCGCGCTCGAACAGGTCGCCGATCCGCGCCGGCAGGATGGGCCGCTGGCCGGTAGCACGCTCGACCGCGTCGCCAAACTTGGCCGGGTGTGCGGTGGCGAGCGTGACCACCGGAATATGTGCGGGCAGCCCGGCGGCGCGCGCGGCGTGGAGCCCGATCGCGGTGTGCGGATCAAGCAGTTCGCCGGTGTTCTCCCACGCCCAGCGCAATGCCTGGGTCATTTGATCGGCATCGGCGCGCGCGCTGGAGAACAGCTTGGCTGCGCCTTCACGCTGGGCATTGGTCAGTTGCATCGCCTTGCTGGTTTCAAAACCCGCCATCTGCGTCGCCATCGCCTTCCCATCGCGCCCGCCAAGATCGAACAGCAGCCGCTCGAAGTTCGAAGACACCTGAATGTCCATCGACGGGGAAGCGGTCGGGGTCACAGTCCCCGCCGAATAATCGCCGCTGGTCAGCGCGCGGTGGAGGATGTCGTTGACGTTGGTCGCCACGATCAGCCGCTCGATCGGCAGCCCCATCTGCGCCGCGACGTAGCCCGCAAACACATCGCCGAAGTTGCCGGTCGGCACCGCAAAGGCGACCTTGCGCCCCGGCGCGCCGAGCTGCAGTGCGGCAGCGAAGTAATAGACCACCTGCGCCATCAGCCGCGCCCAGTTGATCGAATTGACCGCGCCGATTGCGAACCGCCCGGTCATCGCCGGATCGTTGAACATGCGCTTCACCGTGGCCTGGGCGTCGTCGAAGGTGCCCGCGACCGCGATATTGTGGACGTTGGGCGCGCGCACCGTGGTCATCTGGCGGCGCTGGACGTCGCTCACCCGGCCCTTGGGGTGGAGCATGAAGATATCGATCCGCGCGCGCCCCGCGACCGCGTCGATCGCCGCCGAGCCGGTATCGCCCGAGGTCGCTCCGACGATGGTCAACGGATCGCCGCCGCGGCTGAGGAATTCCTCGAACAATAGCCCGAGCAGTTGCAGCGCCACGTCCTTGAATGCCAAGGTCGGGCCGTGGAACAGCTCGAGCAGCCAGTGCTGCTGGTCGAGTTGGACCAGCGGGGTGACTGCCGTGTGGGCAAAGCGGCCATAAGCCTGCGCGGTCAGCTCGCACAACTTCTCCGGGCTCAGGCTGTCACCCACAAACGGCTGCATCACCCGCGCGGCAAGTTCGGCGTAAGGCAGACCGGCCATACCCGCGATCTCGGCCTCGGTGAACCTGGGCCATTCGCGCGGCACATAAAGCCCGCCGTCATTGGCCAGACCGGCAAGCGTCGCGCCAGCAAAATCAAGCGCCGGCGCGCTGCCACGGGTGGAAATATATTCCATGCGTGCGCCGTTAACTCGGAGCACCCGGCGCGGCAAGCCGCTTGCGCAGCGCCAGCCCATAGATCACCAGCGCGGTTGCCGCGAACAGGAACCACTGGATCGCGTAGGACCAGTGGTTGTTGGGCAGGTCCTTGGGATCGGGCCGGGCATTGGCCTCAAGCCCGGTGAGCGGGGGATCGGCGACGACGCGCACTCCGGTCTTGCCCATTGGCGCGACGATCCCAGCGACGGGGCCGCCATCCCAAACCGGTCGCGCGGGATTGTTCGACCAGCCCAGCGTCACCGTAATGGGCACTCTGGTTCCAGCGGTTGCCGCCTGGCACTGCACCGTATGCGCGATCCCGCTTTCACCCTTGGCACTGAGCCCGGCGATGCCCGACGGCGCGGCAACCTGGTCGCAGGTGAAGGCAGTGTGCCGATACAGAATCGCATCGCGATCACCGCCGAACCGTTCGGGCGGCACATCGGCCGAATAGCTCGCCGCCGCGGCATAGCGCGCCAGTAAAGCTTCCTTCTGGTGCATCCGGTCGATCTGCCAGAACCCCAGCCGGATCATGATCCCCACTGCGATCAGGACCACGATCGTGGGAATGACGAGGATGCGACGCAGCATTGCTTATCTCCAAACGAAAAGGGCAGCCGCGGACGTCCCGGGGCTGCCCTTTCATAACCGCGTGTGCGGAAACCTATTCGACTGCGAAGCCCCAGTTGCCCCACACGTAAATGCACAGGAACAGGAACAGCCAGACCACGTCGACGAAGTGCCAGTACCACGCGGCCGCTTCGAAGCCGAAGTGCTGCTTGGGGGTGAAATCGCCGTTGTAGGTGCGCTTCAGGCAGACCGCGAGGAAGATCGTGCCGATGATCACGTGGAAACCGTGGAAACCGGTCGCCATGTAGAAGGCGCTGCCATAGGTGTTCTTGCCGAAGGCGAACGGCGCGTTGATATATTCATAAGCCTGCAGGCTGGTGAACAGCATGCCGAGCAGGATCGTCGCCCACAAGCCCTTCTTGAGGCCATCGCGATCACCATGGATCAGCGCATGGTGCGCCCAGGTGACCGTGGTGCCCGAGCACAGCAGGATCAGCGTGTTGAGCAGCGGCAGATCGTAAGCGTTCATCACCGCTTCGAGCGCCTTGGGCGGCCATTGCCCGCCGACCACGTCGGAAATGGTCGAAGGGAACAGCGAAAAGTCGAAGAACGACCAGAACCAGCCGACGAAAAACATGACTTCCGAGGCGATGAACAGGATCATCCCGTAGCGCAGGTGGAGCTGGACGACCGGGGTGTGATGACCCTCGTGTGCTTCAACCACAACTTTGGTCCACCACTGCCACATCGTGAACAGAATGCCGGCGAGACCGAGCGGGAAGATGAACTTACCCGCAGACATATTGTGCATGTACAGCACCAGGCCGCTGGTCATGGTTAGCGCGGCAACCGCGCCCATGAACGGCATGATATCCGGATCGAGGATGTGGTACTGGTGGTTCTTGGTGCCGGCCATGATGCTTTCGGTCCCTGTTGTGCCAAAATTGCCGGGGGGCGCGAAGCCCGCCGGCGCAAAACTCGAATAGGCCCTTATCGCGCCGCCTGCGCCCGGTCCAGTGCCTTTGACGCGGCTTTCAGCGGCGCGGCTTTGGCGGCGCTCTGGTCGGCGGAAATGTGGAAGGTGTAGCTCAGCGTGATCTGCGTTGTCGCGGCTGACTCGGGATCCTTGAGGATCGCCGGATCGACATAATACAGCACCGGCATGCGCACCTTTTCGTGCGGCTGCAGGGTCTGCTGGTTGAAGCAGAAACACTGGATTTTCTTGAAGTAGAGCCCGGCGAGGTCGGGCTCGACATTGAAGCTGGCGATCCCGGTGATCGCATGGTCGGACAGGTTTTCGGCGGTGAAGTAGGCGATCTTGCGCTCGCCGATGCGCATCTCCTCGGTCACCTGCTCGGGGCCGAAGCGCCACGGCATGCCGTTTTCGACATTGCCGTCGAACCGCACCGAGATGCGCTGTACTGCAACCTGCACCTTCGCAGCCTCGGCGGCATTGGCGCGCTGGGTGGTCCCCCCGAAGCCGGTTACCTGGCAGAATATGCGGTAGAGCGGTACCGAAGCGAAGCCCATCGCCAGCATGAACGCCGCAAAGAGAGCGGCGTATGTCGCAACCTTGCGGTTAAGCTTGAGGTTGGGTGTGACCAGCGAGGCCACGTTCAGGGCACCCGCTTGACGATGGTGATCGCGAAGAACAGCACCGCCAGGCCGAACAGCACCAGCGCCAACGCGCGGTTGCGGCCCTTGATGATGCGGGCACGTTCGGTGTCGGGATCAAGTTCGGTCATGGCATATCATCCAAGAAGAAAGCGGTCCGCCACCAGCGCGCCGAACAGCGCGAACAGGTAGAGGATCGAAAAGCCGAACAGGCGCTTTTCGGCGCGCATGTCACCGTCGTTGGCCGGGGTCCGGAAGGTTGCGACACGCAAACTGAGTAACAGGAACGCGGTGCCCAGCAACAGGGCCGAAAGACCGTATAGCCAGTGCGTCAGCCCGAGCAGGAACGGCGCCAGCGCGATCGGCAGCAGCAGCACGGCATAGATCAGGATCTGCCGCCGGGTCGAGCGATGCCCGGCGACCACCGGCATCATCGGAATTCCGGCGGCGGCATAGTCGGTCTCGACAAACAGCGCGAGCGCCCAGAAGTGCGGCGGGGTCCAGAAGAAGATGATCGCGAACAGCAGGACCGGCATCAGCGTGACATCGCCAGTCGCCGCGACCCACCCGATCATCGGCGGGAATGCCCCGGCCCCGCCGCCGATCACGATATTCTGCGGGGTGCGCGGCTTGAGCCAGATGGTGTAGATCACCGCGTAGTAGAAGATCGAAAACGCCAGGATCGCCGCAGCAAGCCAGCCCACGCCCAGACCCATGATAAGCACCGAGCCGACCGCCAGCGCAATCCCGAAATCGCGCGCGACGGTGCGGTCCATTCGGCCGGCGGGCAGCGCGCGGTTCGCGGTGCGTTTCATCTTGGCGTCGATATCGGCTTCCCACCACATGTTGAGCGCAGCCGAACCGCCCGCGCCCACCGCGATGCACAGGATCGCGGTGAAGCCGATAACGGGATTGATCGGCACCGGTGCAGCAAGCAGCCCGCACAGTCCGGTGAAGATCACGAGGCTCATCACCCGCGGCTTGGTCAGCGACCAGAAATCGCGCCAGTCGGCGGGCAAGGGAATCGGCTGGACGGGGGCGGTGCTCATGGCTGGCCGCCCTATAGTCCCGAGTTACAGCCGCTTCAACCAATCGATCAGCAGCGTGTTCACTTCTGCGGGGCGTTCCTGCTGGGTCCAGTGGCCGACCCCGCGCAGCACGTGGCCTTCGACCTTCGGCGCGAACAGCCGCATCATCGCGACGGGGTCCGGGGCCGCACCGAACAGCGTGGTCGCCGGATCGCGGGTGCCGCCGATGAACAGGCTTGGCTGCTCGATCCGCTTGCCCTGCCAGGCGCGCAGCCATTCGAAATCGGCCTCGTGGTTGCGGTAGCGGTTCAGGGGCCCGGCAAAGCCAGAGCGTTTGAACTCGCCCTCGTAGTAATCGAGGTCGGCTCCGCTCAGCCACGGCACCGGCTGCGGATCGGGCAAGCCTTCGAGGAAGGTCGCGCCCAGCTTCTTCGACCAGTAATCGCCCTCGGGCACGTCGCCCGAGATCGAATACATCATCCGCTGCACGAAATCGCGCGGGTCCGCCTCGGCTTCGGCCTCGGCGACGCCGGGCTCCTGGAAGTATTCCTGATAGAAGAACCGGCCCTGCGACGTGAAATGCTCGCGGAACACCTCGGTGAACGGGCGCTGCGGGGCGCCGCTGAACGGCACCGAAAGACCTGCGACGGCACGGAAGTGCTGCGGGTTGGTGAAGGCCGAATTCCATACGATGGGTGCGCCCCAGTCGTGCCCGATCAGCACCGCCTGCTGGTCCGGTGACAGCGCCTGGCGCAAACCGACCAGATCGCCGACAATCCGCTCCATCGCATAGGCGGCAACGTCCTTTGGCTTGTCCGACCCGCCATAACCGCGCACGTCAATCGCGCAGGCGGTGAACCCGGCATCGGCGATCGGGCCCAGCTGATGCCGCCACGAATACCAGCTTTCGGGAAAGCCGTGGACCATGATCACCAGCGGCCCGCGCCCTTCGATGGCGCAGCGCAGAGTAACTTCGCCGACGTCGATCATCCGCAATTCAGGCACGAGGCGGTCCTTCTAAACGATCGAGCGCGCGACCAGCGCATCGCGTACGGCTTCGGGCGCGGCAGTTGATTGGCGGTCAAGTTCGGCCAGCTCGGGCGGAATAAACCAGTGCACCTTGTCGCCATGATAAGCCTGCCACGCGGCCTCGGCCACCGCTTCAGCCGGCATCACCCGCCACATGCCTTCGGTTGGCAATGCCGCCTTGTCCGCCGCCGTCAGCATGCCGGTATCGATAATCCCCGGAAGCAGGTCGGCCGCGCGCACCCCGCTGCCAGCCAGTTCAACCGACAGCGCCTCGGTCAGCCCGCGCACCCCGTGCTTGGTCGCCGAATAGACCGCCATCCCGCCGACCCCGAAGATTGCCGAACCCGACGCCGTGGACAGGCACAGTGATCCGGGTGTTGCGCGCAGCAGCGGCAGCGCGGCATGAATGACGCTCATCGCGCCGAGCAGGTTGATCTCGACCACCTGGCGCACCCGGTCCCAAGCCATCTCTCCGAACGGCCCCTTGGCATCGATCCCGGCGTTGCTGAGCAGGCAATCGAGCTTGCCGCCGGCGCGCGCGCCGAATGCGCCGAAGGCTGCGACCACGCCATCGCGGTTCGCAACATCGAGAGTGATCGGGACGAAGCCTTCCGCAGTGGCAGCCAGTGCCGCCAGCCCCGCCTCATCGCGGTCGGCCGCGCCGACCAGCCAGCCGCGGGCCGCAAACAGCACCGCCGCCGCCCGACCGATGCCCGAAGCCGCCCCGGTGATGAAGATCGAACGCTGGTCTGTCATCGAACTGGCATCCTTAAACGAAAAGTCCCGGCCACTGGGACCGGGACTTAAAGCATTTCAGTAAACTGCCAACCGCCTCAATGGTGCGGCGTATCCTCGATGATCGGCAGCGTTTCGAACTGGTGGAACGGCGGCGGGCTCGACAGCGTCCATTCGAGCGTCGTCGCGCCTTCGCCCCAATAATTGCCTTCGGCCTTCTTGCCCATGGTGAAGGCGTAGATGATGTTGACGAAGAAGATGATCATCGAGCTGCCCATCACCAGGTAGCCAAACGAGGAGACCGTGTTCCAGTACTCGAATGCCGGGGCATAATCGGGATAGCGCCGCGGCATGCCCTGGTAACCGAGGAAGTGCTGCGGGAAGAAGATCAGGTTAACGCCGACAAAGAACACCCAGAAATGCAGGTGCGCGAGGAATTCGGAGTGCATCTTGCCGCTCATCTTGGGGAACCAGTAATAGAACCCTGCGAACAGCGAGGTCACCGCACCGAGGCTGAGCACGTAGTGGAAGTGCGCGACCACGAAATAGGTGTCCTGGACCACGTCGTCGATCCCGCCGTTGGCGAGGTAGACCCCGGTCACGCCGCCGACGGTGAACAGGAAGATGAA
>JANOAD010000174.1:0-10181 GCA_031410955.1 Novosphingobium sp.
CGCGAGGTCAACGTTAAAGCGCCCGGCGGCGAAGCAGGCCTGCGCGCAGCCATCGGCCATGCACTCGGCGTGCAAGGGCGGGCAGACATTGCCGACGCGGTCGAAGTGGCGCGCTGGCTGGGACGCAAGGTCTAGCCGAGCTGCACCAGCGGCGTGTAACCCGGTAGTCCCGCACCGCCGGTGACGATCTTGCCGTCGCAGGTCAGCCAGGCGTGCGCCGCCAGATCACCGCCCTCATCGATCCGCGCGCCAAGGTGCAGCGCCGATCCCTGTCCGCGCAAGGCCAGCATCAACTTGGCCGCCAGCGCCTGGGGCAGGCAGGCAGCTTGCCAAGGGACATGCCGCGATGCAGTCAGCACTGCGCGGCCGACCCGCAGCGCCAGTTCGGACTTGCCCGGTCCGATTGCGGGCTTGCGCAGCCACGGACCGAGCCAGCGAAACGGGAACCAAACGACAAAGAACCGCGACAAACCGAGCCATGTCGCGGCTTCAAGGATCAGCAGCCTGTCGGACATCCGGTAATTACGCCAGGCGCGCCACTTGCGCCGCAGCAAGCCCGCCGAGCGATCCGGGTCAGGCCGGCCATCGCGCTCGTCTGGCCTGGTCGGCACGGGTCAGGCCTGCCGGATGCGCAGAAGGTTCTTGGCAACGCTGGCCACCACGCCAAGCCGGTCGCCGGGATCGGTTTCGATCGGTTCGGCGAAAGGGAAGAAGACCAGTGCCCAGGATCGCGAAGAATTGGGGCCGGGACTGTTCTCAAAGCTGCCAAACTCGTCCATTTGCAGCCTAAACCACTGTACGACCCCGTTCACCACTCCGCCCGCTGCGACCAGCTCGAGACTGACGCGATCAGCCTGTGGTTCCGCCGAGGAAAAGTCGAAGCTGAACAGCTCGGCCATCTCGCCGCGCACCGCCAATGAGGGATCGTTGACCTGCACACTGCAGCGGGCCGGAGCAAGCTGATTGAAAGGTGACAGGTCGAAGCCGCAAGTCTCGCCAACCTTACGCTCGTCCAGTTTCGCATAGTGCGCCAGCGCAACCCGGATTTCGCCGCTTCGAGGAATGAATTGTGCCCCGGGTTTGGCCAGCCGTTGAACGGCGTCTTGCATCGTCGGAATGGCCTTCTCACAGACCAGATCCTTGCCGATGATTTCCGAGATGACGAGATCCGCTGGTCCGCCCAGATCGACATCGGCATCAAGCTCGTGCGAGCTGCTCGCGTGGATCGTCACTTGATCGGCATAGCCATTATGCTGGACGATTTGCGCAGCGACCGCAGCGATCACCGGGTTCATCTCGCACGAATGAACTTCCCGCGCGCCGGCCCGCGCCGCCATCATCGCCAGCAGCCCCGAGCCCGACCCGATATCGAGCACCTTCATATCCGGCCGCACGGCACGCTCGATCGCATCCTTGAAGGCCTGGTTGCGGATCTCATCGAGCATCATCGGAAAATGCCAGCCAGGCACCATCCGGGCGATCAAGGTGTGCGCTTCGGACACAACCTCACGATCATCCGGGTTCAACCTGAGCGCATCCTGCGCAAGTTCATGGCACCGCTTGTGATCACCATTGCGCAGTGCCTCACCGGCCAGGGCAATCAACGCGCGGGCATTACCCTTGGCTGCGGCAACCAGAGGTTCGAATGCCCGCCGGGCAAGGACGATGTCGCTCTCCATGGGGGCCTGCATAATAGCGCAAGGGGCAATGTAAAGGTCGCCAGTTTCGCGCCCGACCGGCCCGGCAGTTATCCGGCAGTAACCGCTTTCAGCCCGGCAATTTCAGCTTCCATCAGTTCGGCGCGTGCCTGCGCGGGGCGATGGATCTTGCCTCCGGTTGAGGCTTTGTCGAATCTTGTGCCCAGTCGGCGCATGAAGCGCGGACCTGCCCAGGGATCAAATCCAGCCTGGACCAGGAGATGGATCGACAAGCGATCGGCCTGGTCTTCGAATTCGCGCGCCATATCGAGCCGCTTCTTGTCAGCGACTTTGCTGCGGCCTTGCTGCTCGAGCAATGCGAGCTGGGTTCGGTGATCGAGAATCGAATGGGCCAATTCGTGAGCAAGGACAAAGGCGATGCCTTCGTCGGAAAGCGGTGCGGTCAATTTCTGGCCAAGCTGGATTATCCGCCCGTCTGTGCGCGCGACCCTGGCCGATCCGGCAATCACTTCGAAGCGGACCCGGCAGGCCGGGACCGAACGCAAGATCAAGTCCCGGGCCTGACCGGACCGCACCACGGTGATCCGGACCGGGCCCTGCGGCGGCAGGGACGCGAGCGTTTCCTCGGTCTGGTCGCGCCTGAGCGTGCTCGCGTTAGCCGGCTCGCTCGTTGGATCCAGTGGCTTGCCGTTGATCGCGATCAGTTCGTCACCCGGCTCGAACCCCGCCAGCGCCGCGGGGCTCTGTGCGACCACCCCTTCGATCGACACGCCGCCAATCGTTCCGAAAAGGCGAACTGCGGTTTCGCGCCAATCGCCGCGATATTGATCGATCGAGTGCAGAATCAATCCGGTTCCCGGCATCTGCCTGGCGCACCGCTGGGAATTCGATGTAGCCAGGCGATAGCCCAGTGAACCGACCCGCAGGTCGTCCCGGTTCAGCCGTTCAAGAATCGCCTCACGCTCGCCGGATCGCGTGCCCCCTTGCGCACCGACGGCAACGATCGTGCAAAATCCAGCAATTGCAGTTTTCCAAATTCCACGCATGCCGGCCGGGTAGCACATCGGCTTACCCCACCCAATGAACAGTTTGTCGCGCAAAATCCCAGATCAGCGCTGTTCGAGCGTTCAGTTCATTGGATCGCATCGGACTTGATGGTATTGAAGCTTTCCATCATGATCGGCAATCAGCAAACTACGGATTGCCATGGTTGGGATTTCTTGTTACCGCAAAGACTATCTTTTCGAATCCAGAGTCGGAGTGCAGTTCAATGAAGCTTTTGAAACATCTCGTTTTCGCAACTTCGGCCTTTGCGATGACTGCCGGTCCGGCGCTTGCTGCCGACGCCAAGGCGGCGCAATCTCGCGCTTCAGCGCCGATCGGTCAGACTGAACAAATGGCTGACGATGAAGATGGCGGCAGTGGCTGGATCCTTTATGCCCTGATCGCTATCGCTATTGCGGTCGGTCTGATTTTGGTGCTCGACAAGCCGGCGAGCCCCTAACTGTTTGATCCCACTCCGCAGTGACCCCAGGGCCTGCCGGAGAAACACGGGCTACGCGAAAGCGTGGCCCGTTTTGGTTTAAGCCGATGGGGTCCAATTCGTTTTAGATACTCACCAGTTCCTCTCGCCGGCCGACGACCTTTGCTCCGGCGTTGGGGCCGCGAGATTCGGGCAGACGGCACATGAGCACCGCGCAAATCCCCAAAAGGCTGCTGATCGTCGCGGTGCGCAGCGGATAGTCAGCCAAGCTGTGGATCAGCACCGCTCCCATTGCGACAACGGCGGCCAGAGCAATCGGATTGCGCTCTCTGTCATTGGCCCATAAGCTTTTAAGCCTGATCGCGAACCAGCGCACGAACAGCCCGAGTACCGCAAGCCCGGGCACGCCGGTTTCGACCAGAACCTCCAGCAAATCGTTGTGGGCGTGATTGACGTATGTCGTCCCGACATCGGCGAGGTCTTCGAACCAAGGGTAGATCTCGCGAAAGGTGCCTAGGCCCGATCCAAACGGAGCGAACGACTTGGCCATCGCCAGCCCGTTGGCTAAAAACTCGCCCCGGCTTATGCCCGCAGTACCTGATTTTGCCATCAGGTCGTTCGAAACCAACTCCGAACCGAGCAGCCATATGAGTACCACGACGAGCAAGGGCACGCCGATCGCAACGAACCGCCAGCGAATCCTTATTTGCGGCCGATAAAGCAGCCAGACACTGGCCAGCACAGGCCAGATCAGCATCGCGCAGGCCAGCGAGTTGGACAGGAACACGCCGAGCACCATAGGGGCAAGCCGCGCGGCCAGGACAAATCCGGAACCTAGCCGCGGACTGATCCGCAGCGTTGCAGGCCGGTCGTGAATCCACTGCCCGGCGACAAGTGCCAGAGCAATCAACATGAAGCTGCCAAAATGGTTGCTGTTGGCGAACAGCCCGACCCCGTTGCCCCGGTTCGTAATGGCGTAAAGATACCCGGATCCCCCAAGGTATTGGGCCACCGCCAGGATAACCGAAGCATAGGCAAAGACTGCGATCAATGCCACGGCTTGTCGGCTCGGCACGGCTCCTTTTGACCTGAAGACCACGAACAAGGCCAGCGCCGGAATCCACCACACCAGGCTTTGCAGCGTGCCCCACGGATCGAGCGAAACCGACAGCCATGGCAAGGCCATCCCGGCGAGCTCAAAGCCGGAAGCGATTGATTCGCGGCCGGGCAAGTGGCGCCAAATCAATGGCGGCAAAGGCAGGAACTGAAAGACCAAGAGCGCGAGCAAGCCGAACAAAAAAGGACGCAGCCCGGTCTGCGTCCCTTGCGCGGGTGCTTCGCGCCAAAGCGTCCAGCCAATCAACCCAGCACCGCCAAGCCCCAGCAAGGCATTTGCACCGAGTCCGGCTGCACTTGCCCCGCCAAGCAGCAGGACAGCGGCCAGATAACCCAATTCGATCCAAGCACGCAGATTGAAGGCCATCAGCTTTGCCCATCCGGCAAGATGTCTACGCGTTGCAATTCCACTTCGGTCTCCGAACGCTTACTGGCGATCACGCCCCAGATCGCCAGCTCTTGCCCAGCGCAGGCCTGCGCCGGGACTTGAAACCCGGCTTCTGCCTTGCGCAAGCCCTGACCGGAAGCGAACAGCGGGATTTCGGCGAGCGCGGCGGGAGCGCCAAAGCAGGTTATCCGTAAATAAACGTTGTCAGCAGTGCCGCTGATCAGCTTGAACTCAACATGCAGCCGGTAGTTTCCCGGCGCGAGGGTTACCACCTCGCGCGCGAGCCGACCCGGGCTGCGGTCATAGAAACTGACCGACAAGCCCCTCCCTTTGCCAAAATCTGCAGCCCCGGCGGTCGTTTCGAACAATTCCCAATTGAACGGCGGGGGCGTGTCGCGATCCGCAAAATCGGGCGAAAAGACCAGACCGGCGGGCTGCTTAGCGGCGCTCATCTGCCAGATCGACCTAGCCAACGCAAACTCCTGAACATCGACCAGTTGTGCAACAATGCTGCGGCGAATCCCGGGATTGACGAGGATGTTCGCGGGCAGTCCCCGGGCCAGCTCTACCACCGTCTCGCGTGGTTTGCCTTTGCCGACCATGCCGACCACGAACGGTTCGTAAAGGTTCGGCCGGCCCGACAGCGCCTCGAGGGCAACGTCCATCCGTTTGGGCGTCTCGACCAGCCGGGCAATCGAATTCATCGCCTGAGTCACAAGAACCGGACTCAAGCGATAAAGTACCTCGAGCTGTGCAAAGGAGCCCTTCAGATCGCCCGAAGCTGCCAATTGCCGCATCAGCAAGATGCGCGCAGCGCGCGATCTGGGGTCACGGCGCAGCGCCTCGGTCAACAAAGCAGCCTCGCGCCCCGTCGTACCGCGCGGATTCTGGGCCAGGCTGGCTGCCGCCAGTACCGTAAAGGGCTCGCTCGCAAGCGGAGAGGAGGCCAATGCACGTTTGGCGCCGGCTTGGTCGAAGTTGTTCTGGTTCACTTGCAGTCCGGCCAGTTGCCCGCGAATCCCGCCGAGGTCGGCAGGACCCCACCCAACCCTATGGCCTGCCAGAACAGGGGCTTCGAACACACGCACGGCGTTCGCCAGCAGAATTGCGCCCCCCAGCACGGCGAAGATCGCGAAGGCGATCAACCGCCGGTGTAAGTCAGAGCTTGGCCAGGATTCGAATGGCATTACGAATGTCGCTTCATCAAAGCTCTAAACCGTCTCAATGGTTCGCAGGGCGTCCAGATCGTCGCTCGCACCAGACTTGCTGTATTTGTAAGTGCCATAGCCGTATCCATAACCATAGCGACCTCTATTGAGCACGACCTTGGTCAGGATCACGCCCACGATCAATGCCCCGGATTCGTCCAGACGATGGATCATCTCCTGGATTTCGGCGGTGCGCGATCCCTTGCTTTGCACCACCAGGGCGGTTGCCTGTACGACCGATGCGAGCAGCGGCGCGTCGGCCAGGCCCAGGATCGGCGGTCCATCGATTACCACCAGGTCAAATTTGTCGGAAAGCTCCTGGATCAGGCTGGGCAAGCGATTCGAACTGAGCAGTTCCACTTCCGATCCGGAAACCCGCCCAGCTGTTAACAGGCTGAGGTTCTTGGTTTTGGTTTCTTCGATTACCGAGCCAGCCGGCTCCTCCGAAGTCAGCAGGGTGCCCAGACCCTTGCCGTCCTTGCGGCCTGAAGCAAAGGTCGGCTTGCGCAGGTCTGCGTCGATCAACAGAACCTTGTTGCCCAGGTTGGCCTCCGACTTGGCGATCGCGAAAGCCGAGGTCGATTTGCCTTCGCCCGCCCGCGTCGACGTAACCAGCAAGGTCTTTGGCAATCCTTCCGGCCGCGAGAATCTGAGCGAGGTTCTGACTGTGTGATAGGATTCCGACAGTTCGGACTTGGGGTCGCCCAGTGCCTCCATCGGCGCCAGCCCATCGCTCTCCACCGGTATTGCCCCAAGCATCGGCAATTTGAGCTTGGCTCTGACATCGTGCGGATCGTTGACCGTATCGAACAACATCTGCCTCGCAATTCCAAGGCCGATTCCGAGTACCAGTCCAGCGATCAGACCGGCAATCGCACTTAGCACGTAGCGTGGCCGGAACGGGCTGGTCGGCGCTTTCGCCTCATCGATCAGCGAGAGATCGCTCTGGGTGATCCCGGCCGACACTCCCACTTCCTTGAAGCGCTGCAAGAGCGCATCGTAAAGGGCGCGGTTGGTATCGGCTTCGCGCTGCAGGATGTTGTACCGAACTGACAGGGTCCGATCAGTCACCACATCGCCCTTGGCTTCGGCAACCTTCTGGCGCAGCTCAGCCTCGACCCGGACAGCCGCCTTGTACTCACCGGCCAGTTCAGCCCGCTTGTTGCCGCTCATCCGCTTACGTTCCGCCAATATCTCGGATTCCAGTCGGTCGATTCTCGACTTCAGTTCAACCATCGTCGGATAGTCGGGCAAATAGGTGCCCAGTTTTTCGTTGTATTCGGCTTGCAATGTGGCGCGCTGCTGGATCAGCGCACCAATCGAACCGGAAGTGTCACTGGAATAGGTCAGCTCAGATTGCAGAAAGCGCTGTTCGGCTGAAATTCGTGTGATTTCTGCTTCTTTGAGTGCGGCATTCAGCTTGGTAAGGTTACCTTGGGCCAACGATTCACCCGAAGATTCCTTGCCTTCGGCATCCCGATTGGATTGTCTGAATAACCCGGCCTGGATCGCGTAGGAATTGAGGTTCCGTTCGGACTCCTCGAGCGAGACTTTGGTTCTGGCGAGCTGGTCGGAGAGAAATTTGCGGGCATAGTCAGAGGAATTGTACTTGCGCTCGATGCTGGTGGTGATGTGGGCGTTGACCACCCCGTTTGCGATCCGCGCGGCATTCGATGGGTCACCGGACACCGCGCTGACCCGGATCAGCATGCTGGACTTAACCGGCTCGGCCGAGATCATCGATCTCACGATCGCCCCCGCACGGTCGGTTCGGTCGGCGATCGTGCCGCCTTCGCCGCCGAATTCCGGGAGCGACGCCAGATTGAGGTCCTGAGCGACCCGGCGCGCCAGCGATTCGCTGTAGAGCAACCCGATTTGCGTCGCGATCTGTTCCTGGCTGGGCCGAAAGGCCCCGGCTTTGCCCAGCCTAGGATCGAGCAGATCGTTCCGTCCCTGATCGTACTGGAGCATGGCGCTGGCCATGTATTGCGGCGGGGTCAGCAATGCCAAGCCCAAAGCCAGCATCATCCCGGCGATCCCGACACCCAGGATCAGCTTGTAGTTGTCGAGCAGAATCGAGATGACATGCGACAGTTCGAGACCCGAATGGGTCTTGGCCTGTTGGTCAGGCACCGGCCTGTGGTTCCCTTCAGGGGGCAAATCCGATTGCCGGTACATAGCAGGCCTGTTCCTTCGTCGATTCGGTTGCTGAGCGCTGGGTCAGAGCGCCGAAAATATCGAAATGATCGGCAGCGACATAAGGAGATCGCGGTAGATCGGGCGAACCTGTGAACTGTCCACCACCACGATATCGCCCGGGTAAATTTCCGGGTTCTCCATTTCGCCCCGGCGGATCGAGATCAGATCGAATGCGGCGGCCATGGTCTTGCCTTCGCGTTTACGAAACACCAGCACGCGCTTTGGATTGGCATCCTGCTGCGCGATGCCGCGCGCCAGCGCGATAGCTCCCAGCAAGTTGGTGCGGCCCGGTAACTGGTAGATACCGGGGACCGCCACGCCGCCTTCGAGCGTGACGCTGTTGTTGTTGGATGTGAGAACCCGGATCGAGATCTGCGGATTGCTGAGGTACTTTTCCGAATACAGCCGCTCAAGGTCCCTGCTGAACGCCTGCGGGGTCTTGTCGCGAACGCTGATCGTGCCAAGCAAGGGCATGTCGAGCATGCCCTTGGCGTCGATCTGATAATCGCCGCTCAGTTCCGGGACTCGAAAGACCTTGATCGTCACCAGGTCGAGCGGCCCGAGCGGCATGTCGTAGGCGACCTCTTCGGCCTGCTCCTTGTCGGGCGGTCCAAAATCGGCCGGGGCATAAGGTATCTTCCCGCCTCGCGCCACGCATCCGCTCAAGGCGAGTGCGCAAAGACCGAACAGTACGATACGAAACCATCGCGACAAATTGTCCACCGGGTACTTGTGCGGGGCCAAATTGTTCTCCCTTGGCGATAATGGTCTCTGACGCGGGCGAAACTAGAACATGGACAGTGGGATGCAAGGGACTCTGTCACCTTGCGGAAAAGAAATTCGGCATCACGATTCCCGCATCGGCCAGGGCCTGAAAATAGAGCGCGGTCACCCCGCCGGTCGAGAATTGCGATATCACCCGTTCGCGCGCCGCCTGCGCCATCTTTTCCCAGTCTGCGTCATTGGTTTGCGCTGCCCGCTCAAACGCTGCTGCCAATGCCTGTCCGCTCCGCGCGGCGCACAGATAGCCATTGATCCCGTCGCTCACAATGTCGCGGCAGCCGGGAACATCGGTTGCAATCGCCGGGCGTCCCATTGCCCCCGCCTCGACCAGCACTCGTGACAGGCCTTCGCGGTAGGATGGTAACACGACAAAATCGGCAGCGGCGATCTGCGGACGGACATCGGCGACCGGGTCGAGATGGTCGATGACACCTTCCTTGATCCACCCGTCGACTTCCGACCGGGCAATAGCCGTGCGATTGGGCGCGCCCACTTCGCCCATAAGGATGAACCGCGCATCGGGCCAGCGCGTGCGGGTCAGGCGGGCAGCCTCGACAAATTCACGCACCCCCTTGTCGGCCACCACGCGCGAAAGCATCAGGAAGCGGCGATGACCGGGCCGACCACCCGGCGGAGGCGCGAAACGCTGCGGGTCGATCCCCGATCCGGGCAGCAACCGGGCTTGCCCGGCCAGAACGGTCCCGGCGCCGACAAATTCATCGCGGTCGGTAGCATTCTGGAAAAATACGACCGCAGCTTTGCGAAAGCCCGCACGGTACAAGTGCTTGGCCGCCAAGGTTAGCAAGTTACGCCGGATAAAGGCTGTTCCAAGCCCCGACACATTGGGAAGGGCCGGGATGCCGAGCCTCCCCGCGATCAGTGCGCCATAAACGTTTGGTTTGATCGTCCAGCTTAACCAGGCATCCGGGCGCAGCCTGATGAGCAACCTGCGAATGGCCCATAGCGTCGCCAGATCGCGATGGGGAACCAACCCTTTCGCGTCAAGCGGCAAGGGTTCGAACGTCGCCCCAAGTGCCTCCAGCCGGGCCTGCATTTCCGGATCGGGCGGTGCGGCCACGACAACTCTGCAGCCAGCGCCCACCAGCGCCCGAATCAGATCGGCGCGAAAGTTGACCAGGTTCCAGGCCTGGTTTGCGCAGACCACGATCACCGGGGTCTTGGTTGGTTCGCTCAAAATTCAGGACCGGCAGAAAAGATCGATTGGTAGGGCACCCAGAACGGCGCGTTGGTGGCGAAAACCAGCCATACGACCTGGACGAAAGCCGCCAGTGCGATCAGGGCCGAGCGATACAGCAGCGGGGCCCGCGTCGAAAAGTTGGTCAAGG
>JANOAD010000175.1:0-24117 GCA_031410955.1 Novosphingobium sp.
CCAGCCGCGAGACGATCACCGTCTCAAGATTTGGCAATTCAGTCATGTGCGGCTCGATCCGCGCCAGTCGCTCGCCATCGCAAATCAGCACCTTGGCACCCGAGTTCGACAGGCCGTAGCTGAGTTCCGGCCCGGTCCACCAGGCATTGAGCGGCACACAGATCGCGCCCAGCACGGTCGTGGCAAAGAACACCACCGGCCATTCGGGCAGGTTGCGCGAGGCGAGCGCGACGCGGTCGCCCTGCCGGACACCTAGGCTCTGCAATTCGCTTGCCAGCTTTGCGACCGCCTTGTGCCAGGCGGCGAAACTGACCCGCTCGTCTTCGTATACAAGGAATGTTGAATCGCCATGAGTCCGTCCCACCGCAGCCAGCGTGGCGAGGTTCGCGGGCGCATTCTTCCACACCCGGGTCGGCACCCCGCGCACCTCGACCGTTGCCATTTCGAACGGTGCGCCGGGCGCGCAGAGTAGCGCCTCGATCTCGCCCAGCGATCGCACCGGCCAGCCGGCCGGCACCTCCAGTTTCGATGCCATTCCTCATCTCCGTGGGGCCGCTTGCCAGCCTTGCCCGCCAGCCTAGCGTAATGCCCGCGCTACTCAAGCGTGCGAGGGCGTCGAGAATATTGCGCAGGAACCAATTGATCGGATTACTCGTTTGGTGGCTGCGCGGAATTGATCCGGAATTGCCGAACCCAATTCTTCGGCCTGCGAACTTTCGCAGATTGCAGCGAAATGAGGCCTTGGAATTGCGGGACGAAGCGACTGAATCTCATCCAGCGGAAGGCCCAGCCGGACTTCCTGGTGCAATTTCCCTTGCGGCCAGCGAAGCGAATTTTGCAATCCTGACCAACGCGATGCCGCAGATGGTCTGGTCGGCTCAGCCTGATGGCCATCACGATTACTTCAACGACCGCTGGTACGAGTTCACCGGTGTGCCGGTGGGTTCGACCGACGGCGAGGAGTGGAACGGAATGTTCCACCCCGAAGACCAGGATCGCGCCTGGGCGTCATGGCGTCGCAGCCTTGAAACAGGCGATCCTTACGAGGTCGAATATCGCCTCCGTCATCACAGCGGGGAATACCGCTGGACGCTCGGCCGGGCTCAGCCCGTGCGCAATGCCGCGGGCGAGATCACCCGCTGGATCGGCACTTGCACCGACATCGACGAGCAGAAGCGGATTGCCGAACACAATGCCTTGCTCAGCCGCGAGCTGTCGCACCGGATCAAGAACATCTTCGCGATCATCTCGGGCCTGATCAATCTGACCCGGCAGGTTGCCACTGGGCCGCAGCCCGAGCTCGCCGAACTGGCACAGCGGGTCGCTGCATTGGGCCGCGCGCACGAATTCGCCCGGCCGCACAGCATGATGTCTTCGCCCAAGGTGCCGGTCGGCTCGCTCCGCGGGCTGATCAGCCAGATCGTCGAACCCTATCAGCTTTCGCATATCGACCGGATTGTGATCACCGGCGATGACGTGGCGATCGACGATCGCGGCGCCACGCCGGTGGCGCTGGTCATCCATGAACTGGCCACCAATGCCGCCAAATACGGGGCGCTGCTCACCGAAAAGGGACAGGTGACGATCGAGATCACGCGCGTTGGCGATGACCTGACGATCAGCTGGATCGAGCGCAATGGCCCTTACCTGGCGGGAGCCCCGGCGGTGACCGGCTTCGGATCCAAGCTTGCCCAGCTCAGCGTCGAGCGCCAGCTGGGCGGTACGATCGAGCACCTGTGGGCGCACGAAGGGTTGCAGGTGAAGATCGGCCTCAAGTGCTTGCGGCTGCACCGCTAACGAAGCTTAGCCGCGCGCTGCAGCTACGATTTCCTCAAGGTCCTGTTCATTCCACGGCTTGCTCTTGACGCCGAGCAGGCCCTCGAACGACTCACCCGCTTCGCGCGGGTTGCCGGTAAGGTAATAGACCTTGGTGCCATAACGGACGGCGAGCTCCCGGGCGATCTGCGGCCCGGTAAAACCGTCACGCAGGTTGAGATCGACCACCGCGACGCTGGGCTCCTGCTTGCCCAGCTCAAGCGCGGTCTCGGTGTCGGGCGCGATCCCGATCACTTTGCATCCAAGGTCTTCGAATGCCTCTTCGAGATGCATTGCGACAAAAATTTCGTCTTCTACAATCAGTATCTTCACCGCAACGAAGCCTCCTGTTCCGCGGAAGCAACCAACCAATCCGCAATCGGTTCCCGGTTCGTCCCCCGCGGCAGGACCAAAGGCGGCTGGGACAAGGCCCGGTGCGCTAGCGGCGCGGCCGAAGCCGAAGAAGCCAGCTCTGCAGCCGCGACCAGGCCGATCCGCGCGCTGCGATTACAACAGGTTCGGGCACATCCACTTCGGCGGGGCCATGCTCCGGTTGCGGCAGTGGCGGCTCGGCCATCCACGCCGGGGCGGTTGTCCAGTCGGGGGACGGTTCCCAGTCGATCGAAGGTTCGGGCGTGGGCGCGGGCGTTGGCGTGGGTTCGGGCTCGGCGGTGTGCGGTGCTTGCGTTGCCAGCAGGCTTTGCAAGCGCTGCTGCAGGTCCTGGTCACGGGGCGCGAGCATGTCACGCAGCTCACCGCTGGTCCGGGCCGGTTTCTTCGCGAGCAGCAGGCCGCCTTCGTCAGGATGGAATTCGGGTTCGGGCTCAGGCTCGCTTGCCGCAAACTCCGCTGGCGCCGGGCTGGGCGAAGGCACCGGCTCGGCCGGCTCGGCGTGATGGAGCTGGCGCAGGCCGGCAAGGCGCTGAGCCATTTCGTCTTCGTTCTCCTCGAGCACCAGCACGGCGCGCTTGCGGGCGCGCGGGATGCTGGTCACCAGCAGGCTGCTGTAGCGCGGAACGGGAATGCCCTGGCCCGCGGGGACCATGTCTTCTTCGTCCTCGTTGGCCTTGAGCACATCGGCGGGCATGCCCGCGACCGGCGCGTCGAAATAGGGATAGACCCCGTTGCTCCCTGCCGTCACGCACAGCGGGCGAGGCAGGCCATGGCGCGCGACCTGGCCCTTGACCGCCTCGACCAGCAGCGCCGAAAGCAGGCAGGCGCCGATCGAGCCGGCGAGCAGCCCCGCTTGATCGGGTTCATCACTGGCGAGGAGCTCGGCCTCGAGCCTGGCGAGCGCACCGCAAAGATCGTCGATCCCGTGCAGCGCCAGCGCCGTATCGGCCGCCTGGCAATCACCGCCCCAGGTACAGCCTTCCGATGAGTAACCTTCGAGCAAGTCGTCGCGGCTGCTTTGCGAAAAGGGGAAAGCGTCGTCGTTATAGTACGAGGTTTCGAGATATGGTTGCAGCCGCCCTTCGGCATCGGGGGAGGGCACCTCTTCGCCGGCCCAGCCGAAGGCGATCGAAATTGCCGTAACCGGTCGTCCCGGGCGGTCGTGGCGGCTGATCGCAGTCACCAGGCTGTCCCAGCCGGCAAAGACCAGCTCTTGCGGGTCTACCTTGAGAAAGCGTTCGGGCAGCAGGCCGTCCGGCCCGGTATAGGGCGCAAGCAGCGCGCGCAGGCGGGCGATGGCCGGGGCCACCCGGCCTTCTCGCAACCTGTTTTGGACCGAACGGCGGAAGTCTTCTTCGTTCAGTCCATCGATGACGATGGTGGTCACACGCGATTCCCGGGCCTGGCGGAAAGGCCAATGTGCGCGGCAATGGTTTATTTGTGGTTACGCATGGTCGCGGAGACCTTATCACCCATTCGGGAACGCAGGCGCGCTTTGGAAGTTAAGTGTTCATGCAACCGACCCGAGCCCGTTCCCGTGTCTTTCGAGTACGGCCATGAAGCGCATCAGCTTTGCGCAAATGGCGTCGCGCTGCGCGACCTGGATGGGGCAGCCCATGGCGTTTCTTGGCGCGACGGCGGCCTGCATCGCCTGGGCGGTCAGCGGGCCGATCTTCCACTATTCGGATACCTGGCAACTGGTGATCAACACCGCGACCACCGTGCTGACTTTCCTGGCCGTGTTCCTGATCCAGAACAGCCAGAACCGCGACGGCGCCGCGATCCAGGCCAAGCTCGACGAAGTGCTGCGCGCGATAGGTGAGGCACGCAGCGGCTTTGTCGGAATCGAACGGCTCGAAGATACCGAAATCGAACAGATCCGGCAGGCGCTGGAGCGTGAGGTGATCAGTTCGCCGAACAATCACCAACCGGACGCAGCGACGGTCGACGAACTCCTTGCTGGGCGGATCGAGGTCGAGGAGAGTGGCGACCTCCAGCAAGCCAAGGGCAATTGAATCTGGCGCCTGGTTCGATCAAAGCCCGCCCGATCTTACCAGCACTTCGTCACGGCGTTTCTCGACCTGACGCTGAAAGGCGATGGAGCGAAGCGGGCCTATCGCGACATGCCGACCGAAAATGCGAACAATGGGGAGTGGCCGCTGCCGGGGTGCCCGCGCCATTGCCGGAAGCCCTTCATCCGGTTTACCCGCTGCCGCCGGATATCACCGGCGAGCATCGGCCCAAACCGGTGCCACCACATCGGCACCGTTTCGCGTCAAGAGTCGATCTCACGTTCGACCAGCAGATCCTCGACACTGCGCAGCGACAGCGGAAATCGCACGTACATCATCACCTCCAGGCGCATCACTTCCGGCGAAGAGTTGAAGTCGCCGAACCGACTGGCGGGTTTGCAAGGGCGGGGCATTGGCAGCCCCTCGCGATTGACAGACCTAGTCACCAGTCGGTGCGTGGGCTCTGACAGAGCCTGAAAACGCCATCTCGAGGAGCGCGCGGACGCACCCTTCGATCCGATTGTTGGCCCAGCGGCCGATCTCCTGCTTGGCTTCCTTGTCGCGGGTTTTCGTGATGTAAATCTCGAGGATCTCGCCTTCCTGGTCGACCGGGTTTCGTTCTAGAATTCGATGAGAGCGAACGTGTTTGCCGCGATCGGTGCGCCTTTCTGCATTTCCGGTGCGCTCTTGTGGCGCGGGGCATACCTTGGCGGCGGGACGCGATAGCTTGTCCTGTGATTTCATTGGATGTCCTGAAACCACGCCGCCTGGCGACACAGGACGGCGTCTCTGCGGCCAACCCCCGCAATCGGCTGGCCGAAGCAGGCTATCGTGCGCAGCCTGCAACCTTCCGTGCGTCGTTGCTGGTCGCGACCACCTATGCACTTTTGATTTTGACGGCATGGCTGCTGATGAGCGGGCGTTATTTCCCCGCCGCTCGCCGAAACGCAAATCTGACCGCGATCGACATTTCGCATGACGTGCCGAAACCCGATGCGCCAGCCAAGCCGGCGATCGTGCCGCCTGTGCCGGACAGTCACATGGTCGCATTGATACCTTCGAAACTCATGATCGCGGCGGCACCGCCAGTCACGGGCAGCGGTGATGGCAACGGGTGTTCGGTATCGAGCGCGATAAGCGCAGCGCTAATTGCCGACCAGGATGCGATGGCCGAGCTCGCGGCATTGCCCCCCGCAGTCCGGTCGGATGCCGACGCGGTCATGCTGTGGAATGGAACGTGGCTGGACGTCGACCCGGAGGTCCAGGCGTTGATGGCATCAAGCCCGATTCCGGCGCTGAAACGGGTGGTGATGGATGCCGTTCTAGCACTTCCCGTGGAATGCCAGGAGGTGATGACCACCGGCCCCCAGCTCATTCCGGTGCCCGAACCCGGGCGAACGACGATGGTGGTAATCGGGTCAGGCGCCTGGCGCTGGGCGAACCTGGTTGAGCCGCCGGCCGACCCGGACGCAACCGGGCTGACCGCTCAATCGATCGGCGACAGGCCTGCTTCACTCGGACTCAGCGGGAACTGAATCGCAGTGACATGGCGCTGCCCCTCGGAGCGGCCCAGCTGCACGATCAGATCGATCGTCGTGCGGATATAGGCGATCGTCTCGCTCCGGCGAAGATCGCTGCCCGACTGGCCGACAATCAAGGCTAGCTGTTCGATCGCGCCACCGGGTGAACTGGCGTGGATCGTGCTGATCGAGCCGGGGTGTCCGGTATTGACCGCCCGCAGATAGCTGAGCGCTTCCACCCCCCGGATTTCTCCCATGATGATCCGGTCGGGCCGCATCCGCAGCGCTGCCTCGAGCAGGTCGGCCGAGCTCACCGAAGCTTCGCCGAGTTTACCGCGCACCGCAACGAGGCCCACGGCATTGGGATGGCTGAGCTGGATTTCCGGCGTGTCTTCGATAAGCACCAGACGCTCATCGAGCGGGGCTTCCTTGAGCAGGGCGTTGAGCAGCGTGGTCTTGCCCGTTGCGGTCCCCCCCGAAATCAGGATGGATTTGCGCGCCCGGACTGCATCACGAAGGAATTCGGAAATTTCGCCCGCAGCCAGCTTGTTCGCCAGGTCCTGGTCGATCGCCTGCTGGGCGAGCGCGGCGTGCCCGATTTTCGAGAAGGCACCGTTCGCGACGTAGTCGGCCAAGGTCAGGTCGGGCACATCGTGCTTGCGAATGGCGACAGTCATATGCCCCCGGGTCGCCGGCGGCGCACAGATCTGAACCCGGGCTCCGCTCGGCAGGGTTGCGGCCAATAGCGGATGCTCGCGGCTGATTCCCTGGTCCGAGGCGGCAGCGATTTGCCGCGCGAGTTGCCACAATGCCGTGTCGTCCAGATCCGGGCTATCATGCCGCTCGATCCCGGCGCTCGTTTCGAGCCAAAGCTCGCCGGGCCGATTCACAAAGATGTCGGTCACATCGGGGCGAGCAAGCGCCTCTTCAAGCGGAGCGAGGAATGCGCCGAGAAACAGAAACGGCTGAGCATTCACCTTCGGACCGGTCCAACAGCCGAGAAATCGAGATCCCGCGCGACGAAAATCTTCACCAGTGCGCCCTGGTTGGTCTTGATCGTGGGCGGAATGTCGTTGCCCCGCCCCGCCTGGTTCGCAAGCGAGGTGGCCTCGTTCGACGAATTGACCACGATGGTCGAGCCGCCACCAAACTTCGACGCCGCTGCGCCGATCCCGCCGGTTAGCACCGAAAGCAGGATTGCCCCGCCGAACCGCTGCAGGAAGTGGCGGTTGACCTTGCCGCCAAGCCCGCCGCGGCCCAGTTCATCCACTGCCGGCGAAGCGAGAGCAATCGATACCCCATCGGGCCGGATGAGCCGGGTCCAGACGACGAAGATGCGGCTGGCGCCTTGCGCAACGCCCGAATTATACTCGCCGATGACCCGGCTTCCCGCCGGAATGAGTACCGCGGAGCCGTCGAATGACAGCACATCCTTGGTCACCAGGGCGCGGGCATAGCCGGGCAGATCGGAATTGAGCGCGGTTTCCATCACCGCGCCGATCACCGCGCCTTGCGGAATGATGCGGTCGAGATTGTGGAGTTGCTGCGCTTGCGCCCCCTCCGCCTGTTTTGAGCCTACCCGCTCGGCAAAGCGTTCGTTGCCGCTGCCGGCGCTGGCTTGAGGCTTTGCCGCATTGGCAGCAGCAATCGCATCCCCGGTCGGGTCGGCGCGTGCTCCGCTCACTTCTGGAACGGGCGCGGTCTGGTCCTGGCCCATCGCTGCACTATCGGCGCGCGGAGCGCGGCCCGGGTACAGGTCAAGCAACAGCGCCGAACCGGCAAAGCGGTCGGGTTCGGTCTTCGGCGCCACCAATCCGGTACCCGGCATTCTTGGCAGCCGCATCGGGAGAGCAAGCAGCGGCGGTGTCGCACTGAGCAGGACCGGCGTACCATGCGGCACGAAGGCCGTGGCGGTAACTGCCTGCGGCTTTGCCATCGGCACGGGAGCCGCGATCGACGTTATCCTGAGCGGTGGTAGCCCAAGCGCCGAATCTGCCTGATCGCTGCGCGCATCGACCATCTTGGCGAACACTGCCGTGCCGACAAACAACAACCCGATCACCAACGGTGCCGCTGCGGCGCGTGAGATCGGGCGAGATATCCGCGGGCGCCGGACAGGAGGATCGTTAGGCATACTTGGTTCCTATGGCTGCTTGGTGACGGTCGCTACACGCTTGCCTGAGCGCAAGGTGAAGCGGTCCGAGATCTGCTGGACCACGACAACGCGGCCGCGGACGGTGGTGTTGACCAGGCTTTCATCCTTTTTGGGGCCGCCGACAAAGATCGCGGGCATCGCCATGTCCTCGCCGAATTCAAAATAGGTCTGGCGACCATCGTCCCAGACGCGGCCTGGCAGCAGGCCCGGGTCGCCGGCCAGCTGGTAATTGAAATTGAGGTTGATCGGCAATGGCGGCGGAGCTTCGGGCACTACCTCGACCGGCACCGGGGGATAGGCAAAGCGCAGCATCCACGGCGTCCTCGCTTGGCGCGCCCCGACCGAAAGGTTGAATGAATATTGCCGGGCCGTAGTGATCACGGTCATGTTGGTGCTGGCTTTGGCGTTCAGCGGCTTGAGGAACAGCATGCGCGCCCGCTTGTTGGGAACGACCTGCCACGCAGTCGAATCGCCGATCGACACGTTTTCGATCCGCTCATCGAGACCGAACTCGATCATGATCTGCCAGCCAACGGCACCCCTTAATTCAATGACCTGGTCGGGCTGGTAAAACACCGTCTGGATGTGCGGATCGGAAGCGAGCGCGGCTGTGCTGCTCAATCCCGCAATCGCCAATCCGGCTGCTGCCAGCAAGGCGAATACCTTCACTGGGTCGCTCCTTCGGAATCGCGGCGGTAGCGCGTCACGACGAATCCAAGCGGGTTGTCGAACCGGTCTTCGAGCCGCAGCGGCCGGTCGTTGAACCCGAATGAAATTGCGCTGACGTAAGGTCGGGAATCTATCACCCGCCCGCCGGCAGCGCTGCGTTCTGCATCGTACCGGACCAGGCCTGCGCCGGGTCCGACCAACGATACACTCTTGATCCGCACCGTGACGGTGTCGCCCGGCGACAATGCGCGCAGCGGACTGGCGGGATTGTCGGCGGCCATTGAAGCAACATAGGCACTGCGCACATTGCTCGACGAGCGCAGCTGCACGCGGCGATAATTGGTGGGCAAATCGGTGGCGTCGAAGGTTTCGCGCGTCCGTACGTAATTGGCGAGTTCGGCCTGGATCACCGCCTCGTTCTCGCTCAGCTTGCCGTTCTTGAGGGTGGTTGCAACCTCGACTGCGCCGGTCTGGCGATCGACCGTCACGACGTATGGCTGCACCGACTTGAGCGGCATCATCAGCATCATCGTGATGCCCAGCACCAGCGACAGGGCTCCTGCCGCTGCAGCCACCCCCCAGGCGATCTTGCGCATGCGCCGTTCGGCGCTGACCCGTTCGTCAACCCAGCTCAAGGCCGAGGCGTAATATTGGTCGGCTTCGGTCATAGATCCCTGCGCTTGGCTGCGCGCGATGCGCGGTTTCTGAGTGGCCGGCGAAGCGGCGGTGGAACATCGTGACGGAGTTCGACACTTGCCGGAGCGGATAAGTCGCGCCGCGCCCGCGCCGGGCCGACCGATGCAGTCGTCCGGGAAAATGCAGCCGCCGGGCGGGCTTCAGCCGACTGGACATCGCGCCGTTGCAAGCTTTCAAGGGCTCGGACCACGCCGGGTTGGGGCTCATTCCGAGCCGCAGGTCCAGCTTGAAGCAAATCGCCTTGAACGGTGCGCAGCGGCATGACCAGCGCAGGCTCGCCGCGCGCCGCTGCAAGCGCGCGACCTGGCAGGCTGATCCCGCGCGCGATCGAGCGCAGCACACCCAGCGCGGCCAGCAGCGCGATACTGAACACGATTGTCACCAGACCAAGCGGCGTGACCGAAGTTTCGAGGTACTGACCGGCGGCTTCCTGGGCCAGAATGCGATCGAGAATCGGCGTAACGATCGCCAGTTCGACCGCCGCCAGCGTCAGGACCCCCAAGGGTACCAGGGCTGCTGCGACCAGCGCTCGCAGCCATCCTTCAAGGAGACCCCGGGTTGCATCGAACAGCAGAAACCCGGCCACAACCGGGGTCAGCGCCAGCAGCAAGGCGAGCACGATCCGCGATACAACCAACAGTCCCAGCGTGGTGATGGTCAGGAGAAATGCCGAAATATTGAGCGTCATCGCGGTGGTCGGTGGTCCGCCGACCAGCGGCGAGGCGATCCCGGCACGTTGCCGCCAGCCGATGCTCGCTTGTTCGATCTTGTCGAGCGCACCCTGAATCCCCGCCAACGGCGCCGGGGCGTTGATCGCCGTGATCAGTTCTTCCGCAACGCGGGTCGGCGCGCGCGCCACGGTATCGTACACCACCCCCTGGACCATTCCCCAAGAGGTTGCGAGCAGCAGCACGACCCCCATCCGCACGGCGAGCCGGGTCAGGTCGGCGAGCACCAGCCCGCGGCCGAGCATCAGTTGATACCCGAAGAATGCCACCGCGATGACCATCAGCGTGGTCAGGGTCGCACCGGTCGCGCTCTGGGGTGAGGCCAGTGCCGCATAGCCGCGCTCGACCAGCCCGAACGCCTGGCAGTCGGTATCGGCGAGCAGGCCTGCGACGAGGCCGGGCGCGTCCGGGCCGGAGCAAGCTTCGGGCATCAGGCGACCTCGACCAGTCGCGGCAGCCAAGCGCCGGGGGTGTCGCCGAGCTCTTCGCGCAGCGCATCGAGCATCCGAACCGTGCGTTCACGGCCCGATAGAACCGTGAGCAGCTCGGGCTGGGATGCCAGGTTGAGCCGCACTACCACGCTGTCGGTCCCATGCTTGATCAGGAAGGCGCGCGCGGCTTCTGGCATCGAGCGGATAATCTCGAATTCGTCCTCGGTCAGTCCAAACCCACCGATGTAATCGGCGGCCTGGGCGCTGGAATTGGCCATGAAAATCTGCGTGCCGGCCTGCTCGATGATGGCGCTGGCAATGCGGCTTTCAAGCGCGTCGGACGCAGACTGGGTCGCGAAGCCGACAATCCCGCCCCGCTTTCGGATGGTCTTCTCCCAGTCGCGGATGCGCGCTACGAAAACTTCGTCGTCGAGCGCCTTCCACCCTTCGTCGACCACGATGATGGTGGGTTGGCCATCAAGCCGCTCTTCAACCCGGTGGAAGAGATAGAGCATCGTCGGTGCGCGCAGCGCGGGCTGGTCGAGGATCGCGGTCATGTCGAAACCCAGGGTCGCCGCATCGATGTCGAGCCGGTCCACGGCATTGTCGAACAGCCAGGCGAACTCTCCGTCCGAATGCCAGGGCGCGAGCCGGGCCGCGAGATCGCCAGCCGAAGCGCGTCCCCGCCCGCGAAACAATTCGGCAACGTGACGCAGGCGGCGCAGTTCCGGGCGGCCGGTCATCGCGGCCGCAACCGCTTCGGTGATCCACGACATTTCCTCGACCCCAAGGGGCGGCCCATCGCCTTGCGTCAGGCGCGTCAGCCAGTCGGCCAGGAAGCGGCGATTGACCGGAGAATCGGGGAGCGCCAGCGGGTTCATTCCGGTTGGCACACCTGGTCGCAGCGCATCGTAACTGCCCCCGATCGCGCGCAGAAAAATCTCCGCACCGCGATCCTTGTCGAAGAACACGATCCTGGGATTGAACCGCCGGGCCTGGGCAAGCAGGAACGCCAGAACGACTGTCTTGCCCGAACCAGATGGTCCGATTACGGTGAAGTTGCCCAGATCGCCGCGGTGAAAATTGAAGAAATACGGACCCGCTGCGGTCGTTTCGAACAGGGTGACAGCATCGCCCCAATGGTTGCCGCTGGCTTGCCCGACCGGGAAATTGTGGGCGCTGGCGAACCCGGCGAAATTGGCGGTCGAGACCAGTGCCTTCCGGGCGATATAGCCGAAGTTGCCGGGGAACTGCGCCCAGAACGCGGCTTCGAGCCCCAATTCCTCACGCACCACGGCGAACCCGGTTTCGGAGAGCGCAGCCTGGACTTCACCCGCCGCCTCATCGAGCGCTTCGAGGCTGTCGGACCGGACCATGATGGTCAGGTGATGTTCGCCAAACGCGGCGCGGCCCGCCGCCACACTATCCTTGGCCGCGACGAGTTCGCCGCGCAGCGATACTGCCGCATCATCGGCAGCGCGCATCCGCCGGATGGCCAGGTCCATCCGCTGCTGCGCAATCCCGCGATCGACGAATGCGAAACTCTGGGTGACGATCATCGAAAAAGGCAGGCGATAAATATCATCGAGCATGCCCGCCGCCGTTACCGCCGGATAATCCTTGACCGACAGGATCGCCGCGAACTCGGCCGGTCGCCCGTCAACCGGACCCAGCTCGACCGCGTCGACACCAAAAGCGATCGAACGACGCGCCACCGCATGGCCCAGATCGCCCAGCGGGAGCAGCGCTGGCTGTTTCGTGCCATTTAGCAGCTCGCCGAAGAATTCCAGTTGCTGCGATGCCAGCCCGGCAGCCGCATCATAAGCCGAAAGGAGCTGCGGCCGATATGCCTCGAGCGCTGCCATCAATTGCCCACTGGCCTGGGCCAGCAAGCGCTGGTCGGCGGCATGGTCATCGCCGCCGGATACCGCAGGAGGGTTGAACAGGCCCAAAATCCGCTCAGCCAGCCCGGCCCGCCCGGTCAGCGGCCGGACCACCAGGGTCAGGTATAGATCGTTGACATAGAGCCGCCGTGAGGCGAGCAGCGCGCTCCAGTTCTCATCGAGTTCCCTGCTGAAATCGTCACCGAACTCGCCCTCGATTTGCGCCACCACCTCGCTCCGCACGACATGGTGGCACAGCGCGAAGCGTGAAGATCCGATCGCCTGGAACATGGCATCGCGCACTGCAAGGCGCGATTCCAGCTCGACTCGTCCGATCGTTTCAAATGGCAATCCGGCGAGGGCGATGACGTGGAGCAAATGGCCTTCGCGCGTCAGGACGGTGTGGTCGTCGATCTGTGCGAGGTAGGGCAAATGCGTCCCGACTGCCGTCTCGCGTTCCGCGGCACGGTTACGGGCAGTAAACATTGGCACCCCGAAGTCTGTAGTTCTTGGTGCGCGGGGTGCGCCGCAGGCGGGTCAGCCACAGCACCATGATATGCGGATCGTGCAAGTGCGCGGCATAGCCGATCGTATGGAACACCAGCGATGGTATGAGTGCCAGCGGGGTCTTGAACACCAGGAACAGCTCGGCTGCGACAACCGCGTTGAGCACGAAAAATGGATAAGTGACCCCCGCCACCATCTGCGGCCGGGCCAATGCCTTGAACAGCGGATCCGCCACCCGCCTAGCCCGCACCCGCCGCAGATCTGATTCCGGCGACAATGGAAGCCGCACCGAACACCACGAACAGGCCCAGCACCACGGTGGCCCCATAGCGCCAGTTGATCCGGCCAGTGAGCATCATAAAGCCGACCGCAGCAACTGCCATGACCGCGATGGCGGTTGCCACGTTGCCCAGCATCGTTCCCTGAAGCCACTCGGCAGCGCCACCGATGGCTCCAGAGCCGGCCGGGTCGGCGGTGGCCAATTGTGCCGATGCCGGACTGGCGAACATGAGCAGGACGAAAGCGGGGAATTTCCGGTTCATTAGCTTGGCACCTCGATCAGAACGATTGGCATTTGCACGGTGGGGCGGACTTTTACCGCGCCAGCGCTGGGCGCCGCGCCCGTTGGAGCAGCGCTCGCTGGCCAAGGTTCGCCTGGCTTCCACCGCCCCATCACCTTGGTGACGTAATCGCGGGTCTCGGCGTAAGGCGGCACGCCGCGATAGCGGATAACTGCTCCTGGCCCTGCATTGTAAGCGGCCAGAGCCAGCGGAACATCTTGGAAGGTCGCGATCTGCTGCGCGAGATAGGCCGCACCGCCATGGATATTGGCCACCGGATCGCGGGGGTCGACGCCCAGTTGGGCTGCCGTGGCTGGCATTAATTGCATGATCCCGCGCGCACCTTTGGGACTGACGGCGTCGTTGCGACCACGCGACTCGGTCCAGGCTACGGCTCTCAGGAGATTGGCGTCGACGCCGTAGGTGCGACCAGCATTTTCGAACGGATCGTCGCTTGAAGCCTTGTCGCCGACGCTTGCCAGGCGATCGGGCTTACCGTCTGGTGCCGCAGACGCGCCGAGCACACGTGCGTCCCCGTCATCGGAAATTTCGATGACATCGGCTCGCGCCACACCGGCGCTAGCCAGCACGAAAATCGGGACCAGTATTCCTGCTCGCACCTATTCGCGTCTCCATTGGACTGGCGGAAGGGGACCGCACCGGCATCGCGGAGGGGGCGAATACCGGTGCGGAAGGGCTATTTTACGTCGACTGGCTCGGCCGTCAGCGACACGGCGACAATGTCTCCATCGGCCGGACTGTATGGCTCGCTGTTGTTGTCCGCCCGGAACGCGATCCCGAACGGAATCCCGAACTGATCCTCTTGTTTTACGGTTACGACGCCGCCACCACCGGGAGGAGTGGGCGGACTTGCGGACCCGCAGGCGGCGACGGCGAGCGCCAGGGCCAAGGCGAGGCCGCCGCGCAGGGGAACATGATAGTTGCGATCCATGGTCATCATCCGATCACGGTTGGGTCTGCGGGCGCGGTGCCCCGCGGAGCGGTGGATTGAGATAGGGGAACGCGTTGAGGATGTTCGACGCCGCGCTTGGCGCCCCGTCGGTGTAGGCGACCAGGCCGGTTGGTGCGTCGGCGGGCTTGCAAAGGCCCAGATCGGTCTGCTTGCCGCCAATCGGAACCGGGTGGCACAACCGGCCCATCGCAACGCGCAGCACGATGTCGACCGTATCGTCGCCCGGACGGCGGCCGTTGGGGAAGCCGGCAAGATCGTTGCCGACCACGCCGAGCGGGTGTTGCGAGGCCTGAGGAGTCGGGGTCACCGCGGTATTGAGTCGCAACATTTCCGACGCGGTAACGGTCTTGAGCTGGTTTAGCGTGGCGATCCCGGTCAGGAATGTCGCCACCAGGTCGTTGCGCGGGAAGTTTGTGGGCGCAAGGTTGGTGAAGCTTGTGCCCAGGGTGGCGTTAACCGGCGCGCGGAACAGCGCATCGAGGATCGCCGGGAAGGTCGGGTTGGTGACATAGTCGGCCAGCGCGCCGTCCTGCGTCGGCTTCGCCGCGTTGAACAGGTCCTTCTGCGGCAGACCGATGACGACTTCGTTCACGAGTGGCATGCCGAGGCGCGAAACCTGCGTATAGGCGCCGCCATAAAGCGCGGGCGACTTGTAGCTTGGATTGGGCTTGGCGAGCTTGGCTTGCGGCAGGCTGGCGGTGGACCAGACCCCGATGACGCCGTTGCCCGTACCGGTCAGGCAGGCGATTGGCACTTCCATCGCGATCGAGGTGACGTTCTTCTTGCCGATCAGTTCCTGGTTGTTCTGGCTCTGGGTGATGCCGCCTGGAAACGGCGAACCGTTGCCGTAAACCGGGTCGTTATCCCCTTCGATCGGCACGAAATTGACCAGATCGAAGATCGGACCCAGGTTGACCGCGAAATACTCGGCGCGCTGGCCCACAAAGACACGGCCCTGGCTGGAACACCCGGGGATGGCGACATTGTAGACGAACTGACCGGCATAACCTGGGTAGTTCGATATTGTCTTGTTGCCGGCGTTGTCGAATGGCTTGACGAAGGCTCCGCCGCTCGCGTTCGTAACCGTGCCCCGCGTTCCTGACCGGCGATTCCCGGTGATTTGCGTAACGGAGTAGGTTTCGTCTTCACCGAGATTGCCATCGTTAGGGGCTGAGATCGGACCGATCTGGCGCAGCGCGATCGGAAGCGTCTTGCCGCCGACCGTCACCGTCTTGCCGGTATCCCCTTTAAGCGTGTTGGTGAACTTGAACTGGTAAGTCAGATCCTCGACCGCATCGCCGGTGTTATCGACGTGGATCTCGTAAATCGCGTCGGGATCCATGGTGAAGTAATTAGGACCTTCGCCAGGGCCCCCTTGGGGCTGGAAGTTGGCGATCAACGTCACATAAGCCTCGCGGCCAGGTTCATAGCTGCGGAAGGCGTACACGTCGGTGTTGTCCACCTTGGGCATCTCGGTAACGCCAGGGGCTTCGCGGTGGCTGGAGGCGATTGCGGGGATGCTCGTAATGACGAGCGCGAAACCACTGACTGCACCCAATAAGATCGCATTACGCATCCCTGTTCTCCTTTAAACTGCCTCAACGCTAAACTTGCCACCGATCCTGATAACTGCGTCATGCAATAAGGTGCTGAATTTGCGGAGAATGGTGCTTTTGGCTTGGCGCGTTTTGCGCAGGCCCGGCTGTTGGCTTAACTGAATTTATCAAACGGCCTTGAGGAACCAACGAATGCGGAAAATAATGCTCGCGGTGGCCGCTGGTCTGATCGCGTTCCCGGCGCTGGCCCATGATTTCTGGATCCAGCCGCAGACATTTTGGGCGCGTCCTGGCGATCGTGTACCGATGGTGTTGCTGGTCGGGCATGGCGCGGCGCGGCAACGATCTACCATTCCGGCCAACCGCTTTACGTTGTTTCGCTCTAGCGGGGCCAACGGGATCGCCAACCGGATGGGTGAAATGACGGTGGGTGCCGCAAGCGACGCGACATTGGCCTTCGACACGCCGGGGACCTTCGTGGTCTTCTTCTCGACCGGCGGTGTACCCAGCGAACTTCCGGCACCGCGCTTCAACGAATATGCGACCGCGGAAGGGCTTAGCCAGGTTCTGGCCCGGCGAGCCGCGAACGGAACATCGAATCGGCCTGGACGCGAGATCTACTCGCGCCGCGGCAAGACGATTGTTCAAGTCGGCCCACCGGGAAGCGCTCCGCAACCCCAGATCACCAAGCCAGTCGGCCTCGGGCTTGAGATAGTTCCGCTCAACAACCCCTATGCATTGGGCAAATCTTCGGTGATGGCGGTGCAAGTGCTCTATCTGGGGCGACCGTTGGCCGGGGCTCTGGTCAAGCTCAACAACCTCGATTCCGATGCCCGGCCGGTCGAGACGCACCCCACTGATGCGACCGGACGCGCGACGTTTCGGGCCCGGCGGGCAGGCCGATGGCAGTTCAATGTAGTGTGGAGCCAACCACTCGCAAACAATCCGACCGCCGATTTCATGACGACCTTTTCCAGCCTTACCTTCGGATTTCCAGCTGGCCGGCCCGCTCGCTGAGATGCGCTATAGCGGTGTTTCGGTATCGCGGTCAGCGGCTTGCGCTGTTGTGGCGCTGGCCGGATTGAGCTGCGGCGCATCGCCGGCCCTGGCCCACTCCGCCCATGGCCTGTCGGGCGGTTTCGCCGCAGGGTTCATGCATCCCTTCACCGGAATGGATCACCTTTTAGCCATGGTTTCGGTAGGCTTGTGGGGGGCTTTTCTGGGCCGCCCGATGATCGCCGCGCTTCCCGTTATTTTCCCGGGGGTAATGGCCTTTGGCGCGCTGCTGGCCATTCTGAACGTATCCGCCCCGCCCATCGAAATCGGGATTGCACTGTCGGTTCTTGCCTTGGGAGCGGCGATTGCGTTCGAATACCGCGCGCCAATCTGGGTTGCGGGTGCGCTGGCCGGATTGTTCGGCTTGTTCCACGGCTACGCGCATGGCGCGGAGATTCCGTCGCTGGCAGACCCTGTCGCCTTCAGCACCGGCTTTGTGCTGGCGACTGGCTCGCTGCATGTTGCGGGAATTGGCATTGGCATGGCCCATCGCCTCAAACGCGGCACGCTGGCGATCCGCTGGATCGGTGCACTCATTGCAATGTGCGGGGTATACTTCCTGACTCAGGCCTTGGCGGCATGAGAGGGGGCGCGCTTCCAGCGGCGCTGATTTTCGCAGCGCTTGGCTTTGGACTGTCATTTGCGCCGAGGCGCGTTCGGGGCCCGGCATTGGGCATCGCCGCGATCGCCGCAGTTGCGGGGGTGCACCTGCCGGTCGACATATCCATGACCGAGTTCACCTACCTCGCATGTTGGGCTTGCGTGATCATCGCCTCGGCTAGTGTCCACCTGCCCGGTGGCTTGTCGAAAGCTGCGGCGCTCGTCCTTGCGCTTGCCTGCGGCACAAGCGCGGGGGCCGTCATCGCCCTGGCCGGAAGTCTGCGCGACCTGGGGACAGCATTGCCCGCCGCATTGGTAATTGTCCCGGCTAGCTGGCTGGTTGCCAGTGGCCGGGGCATTGCCGTGAAGGTCGTCACGAGTTGGCTGATCGCGATCGCACTGCTGGCAGCGGCCCTGCCGCTGACACCCACGCCAGGCTACGCGCCCGATCACATGGAATAGCCGGCGCAGATGGTTATTCGCGCCATTTGCATCCGTATGCCCCGGTCGGTCGTACCTACAGCGGGCTGGAGGAGAGCAGCGAGGTAGATTGATGCAAATAAGCGCGAATGCATCGGCCCAGTCCGATCGCCCGTGGTCAGCCGCATTAAACTCCGACACCGAAAACCTCCTGAGCCGTCTGTGCGTTCAAGTTGAATCGTTTTTCGTGGGTGAGTTCAGTCCCGGGATCGCTCCCCGACGACCGGCGGTCGATCAGGTCACCGTCCTGTATATCGTCAAAGGCGCGGGTTCGTTGCAATGGCCCGACGGTGAAATTCCGCTCAGCGAAGGAATGATCGCGGTTATTCCCAGCCATCTCCCGACAATTCTACGGAGCCATCGCAGTTGCGAACCAGCTAACGACAGCGCAGCCCAGTCTGCTGCCGAAGGCAATGACCAACTCACTACGGAAATCGAAGATCTGGTTGTTGCAACATCAATCGTTGCGGCCAGCGCAGGTCATGGGCTTGGCTATTTCGAAAGCCTCGCGCATCCTCTTGTCGAAGACCCCAATGACATCCTCCTCGGGCATATCTTCGACGGCATCCTGGCCGAAATGGTAAGGCCTGGAATCGGCAGCAAATGCATCGTCGAATCTTTGATGAAACAGGTGCTGATTATCTTGTTGCGCCGGACGCTGCTGCATCGCGACAGCGCGACTCCGCTCTATTTGACGATCGCCAATCCCAGCCTGGCGTTGGTTATCAATACAATCCAGCAGAGCCATGCGGAACGGCTATCCATTGCCAGCCTTGCCCGGCTGGCTGGCATGACACCGCTCGGTTTGAGCAGCGAATTCGAACGCGTGTTTGGTGAGGGGTTGCTCGATTACATTCAGGGCGTCCGGCTTCACCAGGCGAACAACCTGCTGACGCAAACCGATCTCCCGATAAAGTGCATCGCCGCTTCGGTCGGTTTTGCCAGTCGCAGCCACTTTTCCCGCGCTTTCAGGAAGCATCGCGGCCAGGACCCGACGTCATTTCGCAAAAGCGCGCTCAATCGGTAGCAGGGCGAGCGGCCGGCCGAAGGGCATTGCGCAGCCAGCAGGCTCATCGGCGGTGATCCAGTTGGGCGAGCCCTGGCGCTTCAGGGCCCTGTTTATGAAGTTGAGCGCTGCTTCCCGTGCGAATTTCATGCCGAATATTAAGCGTGTTATATCAACAAGTTGGGACTGGGTGGCGGAGCGGGAGGGATTCGAACCCTCGATACGCTTTTGGCGTATACTCACTTTCCAGGCGAGCGCCTTCGACCACTCGGCCACCGCTCCGCATGCACTGGAATGGCGCGCCCTAGCGGGGCCGGGGCGCGACCGCAAGCATTGGCGCATTGCCGCATCGTGCCTATCTCCGCAGGATGACACGAACCTTTGGCACGCCCCCTTCCGCTGACGAGATCGAGGCGCTGGCGCTTGCCGCGCTGGCGCGGCTCCCGGCGCAGTTTCGCGAACACCTTGGCGATGTGGTGGTGCGGGTCGAGGACTTTGCCGATGAGGAGACGCTCGCCGCACTGGGGATCGCGGACCCGTTCGATTTGACCGGGCTGTATGAAGGCGTGCCGCTGGGCGAGAAGTCGATTTCGGCGAGCGGCGCGCTGCCCGACCGGATCCGGCTGTTCCGCGAACCCATCCTCGACGAATGGATCGCGCGCGGCGACGAGACTCTCGAACATCTGGTCGCGCATGTCTTGGTGCACGAGGTCGGGCATCACTTCGGGCTGAGCGACGAGGACATGCATGCGCTTGAAAATGGCGCGGACTAAGCCCGAAGTTTACACCAGGTTGACACCAAAACCGTGTCGGCGTCGCGGCTTGCTTGCGCCCGATTGCGGAGTTTCCAGACAAGTCAAAGAGCAACGACAGTAAGGTCGCGGCGGCAGTGTGGGCAAACGGCCCGATGTAGGAAAGTCTTTTCGCAGACGCTCCGCCGTTCCCCCACCCCCAACCCCTCCCCGCCGGGGAGGGGAGCGAGATCCTGAGCCTGTCGGAGGGGCGAAGCGAAGCGGAGACTAGCCGCAGCGGGGTGGGCGTGCCACACTGCCGCCCATGCGCAAAATCCTGCTTCTCGCCGCCGCGCTGATCGCGCCTTTGCTCACTTCGCCCGCGCCGCTTGCCGCGCAAGCCTCGGCCGCGCAGGCGGCGGGCAAGACCACGCCTTCGCCGCTTGCTCCGTCGGAGATCGTCGCCGCCGCGCCGCAGGGCGACTGGACCCGGATTGCACCGAGTGACCTGCTGGTGATGGAGCTCGCCCCCCCGGCTCAGGGGCCGGGGCAGGCCTCCGCCAAGGGCCGCCCGCGCCGCGTGGTGATCCAGCTGATGCCGCCGCCGTTCTCAGCCGGGTGGATCGGCAACATCCGCAAACTCGCCGCGGCGCACTGGTGGGACGGGATGAGCATCAACCGGGTGCAGGACAATTATGTCGTCCAATGGGGTGATCCGAATGCCGACGACAAGGTGAAGGCGAAGCCGCTGCCGGCGGGGTTGGCGACGATGGCGGAGAGTGCGTACGAAGTTCCAATTGTTGGAGAACCTTTGGCGGGACTGCAGAGGAGGTTGCTAATGCAAGCCCTGCAGATCGACTATCCAGATCAGGTGAAGCGGGACCTGACTGCCAATTCGGGTTATGCAACGAGCCATGATGCCTACGGGCTAACTGGCTTTGATCGAGGCTGGCCAATTGGGATGGGGCAGAAGTCGTTTTGGCCCGCCCACTGCTACGGCATGGTCGGGGTAGGCCGCGACCTTTCGCCCAACACCGGTTCGGGCGCCGAACTCTATGTGGTAATCGGCCACGCCCCGCGCCATCTCGATCGCAACATCGCGCTGGTCGGGCGGGTGATCGAGGGAATCGAATACCTGTCGAGCCTGCCGCGCGGGCATGGCGGGCTGGGGTTCTATGACCTGGCGCAGGGCGACGAGCGGGTGGCGATCGTTTCGATCCATCCGGGGGTCGAGGTCAAGAACCTGCCAGCCTACGAATATCTCTCGACCGAAAGCGCCAGC
The DNA here is from genome assembly GCA_031410955.1 of Novosphingobium sp. Lineage (GTDB taxonomy): Bacteria > Pseudomonadota > Alphaproteobacteria > Sphingomonadales > Sphingomonadaceae > Novosphingobium. The sequence continues at coordinate 21,054 of JANOAD010000175.1, forward strand.
TTCGCGCATTACGCCGACGCTCGCGCCAATCGCCGCGATGCGTTCTTCATCCGGCCTGCGGGAGGGGCAGACATCTGCAACATCCCGGTGCCGGTGCGGCGGGCGAAATAGAAATTGTCGCACGCCAAGACGCCAAGATGTTGCGCCTTGGCCACAGGCCATGGTGATCCAAAGGGTTTGGGAATGGCCGATCCTGTAAGTAAATTGCGGCTTCGCCGAATGGGCTGCCATCTTGGCGTCTTGGCGTGAGACTATGGAGGTGACGGAGGAGATCAGCCACACCGGCCCGCTGTGGCGCTGGACCACGCCATCGGCTCCTGCGGCGTGGTTTTTCGTGACCATCGATGGCGCGGCGGGCGAGGCCTTGTCGGGCACTTCAATCATGCGGCGGCTGGAGGGAGCATCGCGCGGATTTGGCTCGCTCAAGGTCGCGGCGACGATTGGCGGCAGTACCTTCAAAACCTCCGTGTTTCCATCGAAGGAGCTTGGCTGGCTGCTCCCGGTCAAGGCGAGCGTGCGCAAGGCCGAGGGGCTGGGCGAGGGCGATGCGGTGGCGGTGGTGCTGGAGGTTTGAATTCCACGAGATCCTCTCCATTTTCACGAAGTGCAAATGGGGAGGCGTATCGCCGAAGGCGAGACGGAGGGGTATCAGGGCCAGCACAGCAACCCCTCCGTCAGCCGCCTTCGGCGTCTGCCACCTCCCCATTTGCGCCATTCGGCAAAAATGGGGAGGACCTTAGGCCTGGATCAGTTCGATGCGGTTGCCGAACGGATCGTCGATGTGACAGCGCTTGACGCCGGGTAGGTCGTCGTCCCAGCGCAGCGGCACCCGCGCGGCTTCGAGCTTGATGGCGAGGGTTTTGAGATCGCTCACCAGCAGCGCCGGGTGGGCTTTCTTCGCGGCGCGGAAGTCGGTTTCGACCCCGAGGTGGAGCTTGAGCCCCGGCGCCTCGAACCAGCACCCGCCGCGCGACGCGAGCGGTTCGGGTTTGGGCATTTCGGTCATTCCGAGCAGGCCGGCGTAGAATGGGCGCGCCAAGCCCTCGCCGCCGACCGGTATCGCCAGCTGGACGTGATCGATCCCCACCAGTGTATTCATCAGATCCGCTCCGCTTCGGCCACCGCATCGCTGGCACGCAGCGCGGAGACGATCCGGGTGAGGTGGGCAAGGTCCGAGACCTCAAGGTCGACCTCGTAAGTCGAGAACAGGTCGTCGCGGCCGGAGTTGGCAAGGCTGCCGATATTGGCGCGGTTGCCGGCGAAAATGCCCGCCGCCTCGGCCAAAGTGCCGGGGCGGTTGTACAGCACCACGCGGACCCGGCCGATCGCCCCGGTGGTGCGTTCGCCCCACGACAGGTCGAGCCAATCGGCATCGACCCCGGTGGCGAGAGCAAGGCAATCGATGGTGTGGACCACCACGCCCTTGTCGGGTTCACGGATGCCGACGATGCGGTCGCCCGGCACCGGGTGGCAGCACTGGCCAAGGTGGAAGGCCATGCCCGCGGTGAGCCCGCGGATCGAGATCGCGCGGTCCTGCTTGTTCCAGTTGTCGGGCTCGGGCAGGTCTTTGGTGCTGCCCGGGACCAGCGCTTCCATCACCGCGCGGTCCTCGACCTTGGCGGTGCCGATTGCCGCCATCAGGTCTTCCTCGCCGCCGAAGCCGAGCCGCTTGGCGGCATCGCGCACCGCCTTCTTGCCGATCTTCGAAGGCAGCCGCTCGGCGATCTGGTCGAACAACTTGCGGCCGATCACGGCGACTTCCTCGCGCTCCTTGGCGCGCACCGCGCGGCGGATCGCGGCGCGGGCCTTGCCGGTGACCACGAAGCCCATCCAGGCGAGCTGCGGGCTGGCGTTGCGGCTCTTGATGATCTCGACCACGTCGCCATTGGCCAGCTGGGTGCGCAGCGGCATGTGCCGCCCGTTGATCTTGGCCCCGACCGCGAAGCTGCCGAGATCGGAGTGCACGGCATAGGCGAAGTCGACCGGAGTCGAGCCCTTGGGCAGCTGCAACAATTGCCCCTTGGGGGTGAAGGCGAAGATGCGGTCCTGATAGATCGCCAGCTTGGTATGCTCGAGCAGTTCCTCGGCATCGTGGCTTTCGTCGACGATCTCGATCAGGTCCCGCAGCCAGCCAACCTGCCCGTCGGGCGTCGCCCCGCCCTGCTTGTAGGCCCAGTGCGCGGCGAGCCCGAATTCGTTGGTGCGGTGCATTTCCTGGGTGCGGATCTGTACTTCCATGCGCATCGAATTTTCGAAGATCAGCGCGGTGTGCAGCGAGCGATAGCCGTTCGATTTGGGGGTCGAGATGTAGTCCTTGAACCGCCCCGGGATCATCTGCCAGGTCGAATGGAGAATGCCCAGCGCGCGATAACAATCGGCGACATCGTCAGTCAGCACGCGGAAGGCCATGATATCGGTGATCTGTTCGAAGCTGACGTGGCGCTCGGCCATCTTCTTCCAGATCATGTAGGGGTGCTTCTCGCGCCCCGAAACCTCGACCTTGAGACCGGCCTCGGCCAGCGCCTGCTTGATCGACAGCGCGATCGCATCGACCTGCCCGTGATCCTGGCTGCGGATCTGTGCGAGGCGGCCGGTGATGATCCCGTAAGCCTCGGGCTCAAGCTGTTCGAACGCGAGCAGCTGCATCTCGCGCATGTATTCGTACATGCCCACCCGCTCGGCCAGCGGGGCATAGATATCCATCGTCTCGCGCGCGATGCGCTGGCGCTTGTCCTCGCTCTTGATGAAATGCAGCGTGCGCATGTTGTGCAGCCGGTCCGCCAGCTTGACCAGCAGCACGCGGATATCGTCGCTCATCGCGAGGAAGAACTTGCGCAGGTTTTCGGCCGCGCGCTCGGTCTCGCCCATCGCCTCGATCTTGGAGAGCTTGGTCACCCCGTCGACCAGCCGGGCAACCTCGGGGCCGAACAGCTTCTCGACCTCTTCGACCGTCGCCAGCGTATCCTCGATCGTATCGTGGAGTGCCGGGGTGTTCGGATTGATCATGCCTGATCTCGATCGGATGTTCGGTATCGGCATCTACGCCGCATACGGGATGACCGAG
>JANOAD010000176.1:0-10648 GCA_031410955.1 Novosphingobium sp.
GCCCAAAGCCATGCGCCAGTGGCTCGGCGCGCGGATGATCAAGGGGCTGGTCGGCAAGATGAGCGATTACGGCTTGCCCGAACCCACGATCGGCCCATTCGAAAGCCACGGCACCGTCTCGGGCGAGTTTCTGGTCCGCGCCGGATCGGGCGACATCGTCATGAAACCGGGGATCGAGCGGCTCGACGGCGATGGGGTGGTGTTCACCGACGGATCGCGAGAGCAGATCGACGTGATCGTCTGGGCGACCGGCTATGACATCCAGTTCCCGTTCTTCAGCGATCCCTCGTTCCAGGCCGACGCCGACAACCGCCCGCCGCCGCTGTACAAACGGATCATGAAGCCCGGGGTGCCCGACCTGTTCTATATGGGTCTGGCGCAGCCGCTGCCGACGCTGGTCAACTTCGCCGAGCAGCAGAGCAAGCTGGTTGCCGCGTATCTGGCGGGACAATATGTGCCTCCGCCGCCCGCCGAGATGGAGCGGGTGATCAAGGCCGACGAGGACTATTACACCGGCCAGTATTACGCCGCGCGGCGGCACACGATCCAGCTCGATTTCGATCACTATGTCCGCGCGTTGAAGAAGGAATTGGCGAAAGGCGCAGCCCGCGCCAAGGCGGCGGGCAATCGCCTGCCGGTTGCACCCAAGGAGCTCGAACCGGCATGACCCGCCCCCTCAACCCGATCGATGTCAGCCAGGACTCGCTTTACGTCGAGGATACCTGGCGCGAACTCTTTGCCATGCTGCGTAGGGACATGCCGCTGTCATGGCGCGAGGAAAGCCCGTTCGGGTCCTATTGGTCGGCGGTGACGCACGATCTGGTCGCCGAGGTCGAGCTGCGCCACAACGTGTTCTCTTCGCGCTGGGATCTGGGCAACATCACCATCGCCGAAGCGGTCAACGGCGAAGGCTTCCCCAATTTCATCGCGCAGGACCCACCGATCCACACCGCGCAGCGCAAGGTCATCGCCCCGGCCTTTTCGCCGAGCCAGATGATCAAGCTCGACGCGGCGGTGAAGGCGCGGACCAGGGAACTGATGGACGGGCTGCCCATTGGCGAGAGCTTCGATTGGGTCGAGCGCGTCTCAATCCCGCAGACACTTGGCATGCTGTGCATCCTGTTCGACATGCCATTTGAGGAGTGGCGCGACATCAAGCGCTGGTCCGACTGGGGCAGCGGAGTTTCGGCGGATAACCTCAACGACAATTACCGCGCCGAATTCCTCGCCCAGATGACCGAGATGCTGGCCCGGTTCGACCGCGAGCTGGAAGATCGCCGCGCCAAACCACAAACCGACGACCTCCTCAGCCGCATGGTCCATTCCGAGGCGATGGGACACATGGAGCCGATGGAGCGCATCGCCAACATCGCGCTGCTGATCGTCGGCGGCAACGATACCACGAGGAATTCGATGTCGGCGCTGGTCGAGGTGTTCGACCGCTATCCCGAGGAACTGGAAAAGCTCCGCGCCGATCCCTCACTGATCCCCAACGCCGCGCAGGAGATCGTGCGCTGGCAGAGCCCAGTCACGCACATGCGCCGCACCGCGCTCGAGGATACCGAGCTCGGCGGGCAGACGATCCGCAAGGGCGAGAAGGTGGTGATGTGGTACATCAGCGCCAACCGCGACGAGAAGATCTTCGCCGATGCCGAGCGCTTCGACGTGAGCCGCCCCAACGCGCGGCGGCACCTCGGCTTCGGCCACGGCATCCACCGCTGCGTCGGCGCCAAGCTCGCCGAGGACCAGCTGGCGACGCTGATCGGCGAGATCGTCTCCCGCAACATTCGCCTGGTGCCGGAAGGCGCCCCCACCCGGCTAGCGAGCCCGTTCCTCCACGGCTTCACCTCGGTTCCGATGCGGATCGAGGCGCGGTGAGCTGGAACCCCCTGCTGGTCTAAGCCGAAGGCCCGCTGCTGTGGGTGCGGAGCCGGCCGGAAGCGCTCAACGCCCATACTGCCGAGATGGGCACAGTGGTGGAACTAGAAACTGTAGGCGATCCCTGCCACGCCAAAGGCCTGCCCGGCGCTGCCCGCGTCGCGCACGATCGGGCTCTGGGCAAACTGGCCGAGCAACCGCTTGTAGTTGCCCAGCGCAAACAGCCCCAGCCCCTTGCGCGGGTTCCCGCCGAGGTCATGGGTGTAAAGCAGGCTGGTGCCCAGGCTCTTGAGGCCAGCGCCGCGCGTCGCATAGGCCGGCAGCGGTCCGCCCGGGGCGACATCGAAATAGGTCTGCGCGTAGCCCTTGCCGACGTAGTCTGCGCTGATCCCCAACCGAGCGAACCCACGCTGCGATACCGGCGAGGCGAGCGACACCGCCGGGGTGATCACATAGCTGCGGTGCGCTCCGGCCACGTCGTGGAGGAAGGTCACGTCGAAGTTGAGGCTGGCCGGGGGGATCAGGAAGCCGCGCTTGCCGATTCCGGCAGTCAGGCCCAGTTCGACCGCAGTCTTGCGGCTGCCCAGCGCGGCAACGCGCGGGTCCTTGATGTCCCCGGTCCGCTCAAGCCGCAGCTGCACCACCGGGCCCAGCACCAGGCGGGTCTTGCCGCCCTTGGGGTCGGGCAGGAAATCGGTGTAGAGATTGAGCCCGCGCATCTGGAATTCGACGCCCGAGACCTTGCCCTGCAGGATCCCGCCGGGTTGCAGCCGGTAATCGTTCGAACCTTCGTAATCGGGCGCGGCGCCAAACCCGAAGCCCACCGTCACCCGGTCCCCATCGCTGCGGGCATAGGGCGGCGGGGCGGCGGCGGTGGTTTCCTCAGCGCGGGCGGTGGTCGCAAGGATGGCGGCAACCGCCGCGCCGGTCAGGGTGAGGGTACGAAGACTCGACAGCACGGTGGGTTCTCCCGGTTACTTCGCCCGCTCTCGCGCCTATAGGCCGGGGTCAGGCAGGAAGGGAAGGTGGCACAATGTACAGGCTTTATGGCGCACTGGGTTCACCCTATTCGATGAAGATGCGCGCACTGCTGCGCTATCGCCGCTTGCCCCACTTATGGATCGACGGCGGTGCGGCGCGCGAGGCGCTGGCCCAGGTGCGCGCGCCGGTGATCCCGGTGCTTCAATACCCCGATGGGCATTTCGACAACGATTCGACCCCGCTGGTCTACGATCTCGAAGCGCGGCACAGCGAACGCAGCGTGGTGCCTGATGATCCGGCGCAGGCGTTTATCGCCCACCTGCTTGAGGATTTTGCCGACGAATGGCTGACCAAGGCGATGTTCGGTTACCGCTGGCTGGAGGAAGTCGACCAGGTGCAGATGAGCCGCTGGCTCGCCTTCGATAACCTCAAGGGCGGCGGGCTGGAGAAGAGCCAGGCCTTCGCAGCCGCGTTCCGCGAACGCCAGGTCGGGCGCATGGCCTTGGTCGGCTGCACAGCCGAGAACTTCCCGCTGATCGAGGCCAGCACCCGCGCGGTGCTGGCCGCGCTCGAGACGCATGTGGTGGAGCGCCACGGCCTGTTCGGCACTCGCCCGAGCCTTGCCGAGTTCGGTATCTTCGGCCAGCTGTCGCAGCTCGGCACCGATCGGACCCCGCAGGCGATGATGCGCGCGGACTATCCCTATACCTACCGCTGGCTTGCCCACATCGATGACATGAGCGGGGTCGTGGGTGAATGGGAGCCTGGCTTTGCCCCGGTGGTGCGCGAACTGGTGCGGATTTCGGGCGAGGTTTACGTGCCCTTCCTCGCCGCCAACGCAAGGGCGGCCGAGGCGGGCGAGGCGACCTTCGGCATGGAGGCGATAGGGCTGCCTTACGAACAGGGTGTGTTCAAGTACCAGGTCAAGTGCCTGCGCGAACTTGCCACGCGGCACGGCGCCCTGGACCCCGCAGCGCGGGACCTGGTCGACGCGCTGATCGGCCCGGCCTGGACCGCGCTGTTCGCTGCGGCGGCATGACAATGGCTGATGAGCCCCCGTCCGACGCCTCCCTGCGCAGCATTTGATGGCGATAGCGGTGTGCTATGCGCCGCGGGCGCTTGAAGCGGGGGGCTGAAACGGGCATTAATGCCCGGGTCAGGCGCAAGCTCCCACTGCAGCGGGAGAGTTGGGCGAACGGCTGGAGTTTTACGTGATGATCAAGTGGGGCGGCATGTCGGTGGGCAAGACCCTGGCGCTCGCGGCGGGGATGACCTCGGCGGTGGCTTTGGCCGCTGCCCCGCAGAGTATCCTGCCAAGTCCCGCGCCCACTGCGGAGCCCAGCGCCGCACCGACCATCGCCCCCGACACCACCGCGCCCAAGATCGTCCCGCAACTGCCGGTTGACGAACCGGTGCTGAGCTGGACCGCAAATGACGCCAAGGCGCTGCTCGGGGTGATCGAGGGGATCGATGCCGACGGGCTGATTCCGGCCGATTACCAGCCCGAAAAGCTGCGCAAGGCGATCGCTGCGGGAGATCAGACGGGGCTCGATGCGCAGGCGAGCAAGTCGTTCGCCTGGCTCGCTGAAGACATGCGCGACGGGCGCACGCGGTTCGATGCGCGGATTCAGTGGTTTGCGGTCGATACCGATGTCGATGCCAATCCGACCTCGGCGCTGATGACCCGGGCGCTGCAGTCGCACGACGTCGCCAGCGTGATCGAAGGCCTGGCGCCGACCGTGCCCGATTACGGCGAACTCAAGGGGCTTCTGGCGACCACCCCGGCCGCCGAGAAGGCCAAGCGCAACCTGATCCGGATCAACATGGACCGCTGGCGGTGGCTGCCGCGCGAGCTGGGCAAGTATTACCTGCTGACCAACGTGCCTGAATTCCAGCTCCGGCTGACGGTCAACAACGAAATCATCCGGTCCTACCGCACGATCGTCGGCAAGGTCGGCAAGACCGCCACCCCGCAGCTCGCCGCGGTGGTGCAAGGTGTGGTGTTCAACCCGACCTGGACCGTGCCGCAGTCAATCGTGAAGGGCGAAGGCCTGGGCGCGAAGCTGATCGGCAACCCGGCCAACGCGCTGCGCCAGGGCTACAAGGTCAGCCGGTCCAAGGATGGCACGATCACCGTCGTGCAGCAGCCGGGGCCGGGCAATTCGCTTGGCATGGTCAAGCTCGACATGCCCAACGAGCATGCGATCTTCATCCATGACACGCCTGCGCGCGGGCTGTTCGCGCAGAGCTACCGCGCGCTCAGCCACGGCTGCGTGCGGACCGAACGTGCGGCGGAACTGGGTATTACCATGGCGATCCTCGGCGCGGGGATGAAGTCAAGCGATGCGGTCGATGTGGTCAATGCGGGCAAGTACACCCGGGTGCCGATGACCAAGACCTTCCCGGTCTATATCATGTATTTCACCATGGCGAGCGACATCCAGGGCAAGATGGGGACCTTCCCCGATCTCTACAGCCGCGACGGGGCGGTGCTGGCCGCCTTCGCCGCACCGCGCAAGGCCTGGACCGGGCAGCGCCAGACCACCGAGAAGGTGATCAAGCTGGATAACCCGCTGTAAGGCGCCGCGGAAGGACTGGGCAGGACAGCGCCTAGTCGATAACCTGCTCGATCTTCGGCACAACCGCTGCCCACCATAGCGCGCCCAGCGCGGGTACCGCCGCAGTCAGCGCGAAGGCCCAGCCATAGCCGCCGAGGTGATCGATCATCAGCCCGGTCGCGATTGGGCCGATGATCCCCGCACAGTTGCCGATCGCATTCTGCACCCCGATCCATCCCCCCGCCGCGCGCGGCCCGGCGAAGATCTGGCCGATCGCGAACAGGTTGGTCGAAGTCAGCCCCGAGGCGATCCCGGCGAGCATCAGCACTGCGCCCAATTGGTACGGACCATCGGTGAAATAGACGCAGGCCAGCGCCACACTGGCAAGCGCCTGGCCGACCACCATCAGCCGGCGCCGCACCGCACCCTCGTCGGCCCCGCCGCCAACCCAGTGATCCGACACCCGGCCCATCACCAGCGCGACCACGCCCTGGGTGGCGAAGCCCAGCGTGGTCAGCACGGTCATGTCGCCGATCGAGTAACCGCGGGTCTTGACCAGGAAGAGCGGCAGCCAAGTGAGCAGGAAATAGAACCCGTAATTGGTCGCGAAATGGCCGATCCCCATCAGCCACACGGCCTTCTGATCCATGATTTGCGCCAGCGGCACTGGCTCGGTCACCGGCACAGCCACGTTGTGCGTGCGCAGCGGCGCCGAGACGAAGTGCCACGGCAATAGCCACAGCAGCGTTACTCCGCCGAATATCCAGAAGATCGGGCGCCACCCGGCTTCGAGCAGGATCATCCCGCCGACCAGTGTGCCGACCGCCGGGCCGAACGCCAACGCCGCGGCGACCGCCGCATTGGCGCTACCGCGGTGTGCCGCCGGGACTTCAGCGGCGAAAATCTTGGAGCTGCCGGGAAAAGCGATGCTCTCTCCAAGGCCAAGGATCAACCGTAGCGCGATCAAGAGGCCGATGCCCTGGACGAACCCGGTCAGCGCGGTCGCCACTGCCCACAAGGCCACCCCGGCGGCGAACATGCGGTAGACGCAGAACCGGTCGCACAGCCAGCCAACCACCAGGCATAGCGGAGCGTAGACCCAGAAGAACGCCGACACCGCCGTCCCGAAGAGGGTCGCGGACAATCCCAGTTCCTGCTTCATCAACGGCGCCGCCACCCCGATCGCGCCGCGATCGACATAGTTGAGCAGCACCGACAGCGCGAGCAGCGCCACTACCGCGGTTATCCGTGCATTCGACGCTCTTGCCGTACCCGCAGGTCCCGCCGCAGTCGCCATAACCGTTCTCCCCTCGCGCCCGGACGCAAGGCTAGCATGGAAGCAAGCGGTTCGGCTATGGCCGCGCAATGGACACCCCCGCGATCCTCGTGCTCACCACCGGCGGCACGATCGACAAGAACTATTTCGACGCGCTGAGCGAGTACCAGGTCGTCGATTCCGGCATCCCCGCGCTGCTGCGCGAGGCGCGCGTCGCGCTGCCGTTCCGCGTGGTCGAGGTGTGCCGCAAGGACAGCCTGGAAATGACCGATGCCGACCGCGCCGAAATCGCCCGCCACGCCGCCGAAGCGCCGGAGACGCGGATAGTCATCACGCACGGCACCGATACGATGACCGAAACCGCCAAGGCGCTGGCGGGGGTAACTGGGAAAACGATTGTCTTGACCGGCGCGCTGAGCCCCGCGCGGTTCGCCGAAACCGACGCCCATTTCAACCTGGGCATGGCCTTCGCCGCCACGCAGACCGCCTCGCCGGGGGTCTACATCGCGATGAGCGGACAGGTGTTCGATGGGCTCAAGGTCAGGAAAGACCGCGAAGCGGGGAAATTCGTGACGCTCTAGGCCCCCTCGACGATCACCAGCGAACCGGTCGAGGCGGCAAAGCGGATCTTCAAAGCGTTCTGATACTCGGGAGAGCTGTACCAAGCCTTGGCCGCCGCGACGCTGGGGAATTCGATCACCACGTTGCGCCCGGTCGGGCCTGCGCCTTCGAGGCGCTCGGCCTCACCGCCGCGGACGATGAACCGGCCCCCGTGCGCGGCAACGGTGGCCCCGGCCAGCGGGCGATAGGTTTCGTATGCCGCGAGATCGTGGATCGCACTCACCTGAACGATGACATAGCCCTTGGCGCTCATGCTGCTGATCGTCCTGCAATGTCGCGGATCGCTGCGACCAGCGCGTCGAGGTCTTCCATCCGCGTGGCCAGCGCCGGGGTGATCCGCACGCACGAGCCCGAGGCGAGGCCGTCGCGGTGGACCGAGAAAATCCGATGCTTGTCGAGCAATGCTTTGGCCAGCGCGACGTTATCGTCGTGCGAGGTCCGGCCGCGCAGGCGGAAAGAGGTGATCGCACCGTACATCCGCGGATCGTCGGGGGTGAGGATCTGGACGTTTGGCACGTCGCGCAGCGGGTGAACCCACCGGTCGCGCAGGGCCTGGAGCCGTGCCTCGCGGCGCTGCGCGCCAATCGCTGCCTGGAACGCCAGCGCCGCCGGGACGGTGAGCTGCGCGGCGTAACCGGGCGTGCCGGTGTGGACCTTGGCGGTGACCGCGCTGTTCTTCGAGTCCTCCGCCGGATCGGGATCGATTGCGTCCAGCCGGTCCTTGCGGATGTACATCGCCCCTACCCCGAGCGGTGCGCCGAACCACTTGTGGAGGTTCAGGCCCACGAACGGTGCCTTGAGATCGGGCAGCTTGAAGTCGAGCTGGCCGACGCTGTGCGCGGCATCGACCAGCACATCGATACCGCGCGCTGCGGCTATCTCGGCGATCTCGGCCACTGGCAGGATCAGCCCGGTGCGGTGGCTGGCATGGGTCAGCAGCGCCATCCGGATCGTTGGATTCGCCCGGAAAGCGGCGTCGTAGGCATCGATCACCGCCTGGTGCGTGGCCGGTTCGGGCAGGGCGATCCTGATCACCCGCACCCCGCGCCGCAAGGCCAGCGACTCCATCGAGGTTTGCATCGAATCGTAATCGAGATCGGCGTAAAGCACGCCGTCGCCGGGCTTCAGCCGATTGTACTGCAGGATCAGCGCCTTCATCGCCTCGGTGGCGTTGCGGGTCAGCGCAATTTCATCGGTCCCCACCCCCATTGCGGCAGCCACTTTAACGCGAACTGCCTCTAGATCCCCGACCATCGACCGCCGCGCGTAGAAACTGGTGTCGCGGTTCACCCGATCGACCATGGACTTGTACTGCGCCAGCACCGGGCGCGGCATCATTCCCCAGTTGCCATGTTCCAGCTGGATTACCGTGCGGTTGACGTCATACTGCCGGGCGATCGCCTCCCAGTCGCCCGCCAGCACCTTCGGCGCCAGCGCTGCTCCCATCAAGGGCAAGGCCGCCGCGCCCAGCATGGTCCTGCGATCGAATTCCATCAGCGCCCCTTCGAAACTTGGTCAGAATGCTAGACGTGCTGCGGCGGCGATGAAAGCACTGCGTCAATCGAGCCGGCGGCCGATGGTCACCACGTCCTGCACTTCGTAACCGATGGCGGCGTAAAACCCGCGCGCCGCCGCATTGTCGCCGCGGACCATCAATTGGATCTTGGGGCAGCCGCGTTCGGCAAGCCACGCTTCTGCCGCCGCCATCAGCGCGCGGCCAAGGCCTTGCTGGCGCCGCGCCGGGTCGCTGGCGAGGTAATAGACCCAGCCGCGGTGACCATCGAAGCCGACCATCACGCTGCCGGCAAGCGCGCCATCGTCGCTCGCCAGCAGAACCGTCGATTGCGGCCCGCCGAGCGCAAGGTCGAAATCGGCTGCAGGATCGTTCCATGGCCGGGTCAACCCGGAGGCGTGCCACAGCGCTACCACCGCCTCGCGGTCACTCGCTGTGGCCGGAGCGATCATTACTCCCACTCGATCGTCCCCGGCGGCTTCGAGGTATAGTCATAAACCACCCTATTAATGCCCTTGACCTCGTTGATGATGCGGGTCGCGACGCGCGATAAAAACGCCGTGTCGAACGGGTAAATGTCGGCGGTCATGCCGTCGGTGCTGGTGACGGCGCGCAGCGCGCAGACGTTGTCGTAAGTGCGGCTATCGCCCATCACGCCGACGGTCTTTACGGGCAATAGCACCGCGAAGGCCTGCCAGATCGCGTCGTACAATCCGGCGGCGCGGATTTCCTCGAGATAGACCTGGTCGGCCTTGCGCAGCACGTCGCAGCGCTCGCGGGTCACCTCGCCGGGGATGCGGATCGCGAGGCCCGGGCCGGGGAACGGGTGGCGGCCGACGAAGATCTCGGGCAGGCCCAGTTCGCGGCCGAGTTCGCGCACTTCGTCCTTGAACAGTTCGCGAAGCGGCTCGACCAGTTGCATGTTCATGCGTTCGGGCAGCCCGCCGACATTGTGGTGGCTCTTGATGGTGACCGAAGGCCCGCCGGTGAACGAGACGCTTTCGATCACGTCCGGGTACAGCGTCCCCTGCGCGAGGAATTCGGCGCCGCCGACCTGCTTCGCCTCTTCCTCGAACACGTCGATGAAGGTCTTACCGATGAATTTGCGCTTGGCCTCGGGGTCGGTCACCCCGGCGAGCCCGCCAAGGAACAGCGCCGAGACGTCCTTGTGGATCAGCGGGATATTGTAGTGGTTGCGGAACAGGCTGACGACCTGCTCGCTTTCGCCTAGCCGCATGAGGCCGTGGTCGACATAGACGCACGTGAGCTGTTCGCCGATGGCTTCGTGGATGAGGATCGCCGCGACCGATGAATCGACGCCGCCCGAGAGGCCGCAAATGACTCGTCCATCGCCAACCTGAGCGCGGATCTCGGCGACCTTGGCCTCGCGATAACCGGCCATCGACCAGTCGCCCGCAACGCCGCACACGCGGTGGACGAAATTGGCGAGCAGTTTCGCGCCGTCGGGGGTGTGGACCACCTCGGGGTGGAACTGGGTGCCGTAATAGCGGCGTTCGTCGTCGGCGATCACCGCGAAGGGGGCGCCGTCCGAAACCGCGACGATGCGGAAGCCAGGGGCGAATTGGGTCACCTTGTCGCCGTGGCTCATCCACACCTGGTGGCGTTCACCGGTCTTCCAGAGGCCGTCGAACAGCACGCAGGGTTCGGTGACAGTGAGGAACGCGCGGCCGAATTCGCCCGAGCGTTCGCCGTCCGAACCGCCGGGTTCGACGGTGCCGCCGAGCTGGTGGCTCATCACCTGCTGGCCGTAGCAGATGCCAAGGATCGGCAAGCCGCTGTCGAATAGCACTTGCGGTGCGC
>JANOAD010000177.1:0-39992 GCA_031410955.1 Novosphingobium sp.
TCGGCCGTAGCCCGCCCATCGCCGCGCCGGTGCCGATCCCGGCAAAGCCGTATTCGGTGATCGGGGTGTCGATCACCCGCTTGGGGCCGAATTCGTCGAGCAACCCTTGCGTGACTTTGTAGGCGCCCTGGTACTGCGCAACTTCCTCGCCCATCACGAACACACGGGCATCGCGGCGCATTTCCTCGGCCATGGCATCGCGCAAGGCCTCGCGCACGGTGACGGTCGCCATGTTCGTCCCGGCGGGGATCGCAGGATCGGCGACGCGGGGCTTGGGTGCAGACGGTGCAACCTGCGCCCCCGCAGAGGCGGGGGCCTCAGACGGCACCGGCGACGGCTCGGGTTTACCACCTGAGGTCCCCGCCTTCGCGGGCACTCCGTCTTCACTGATCACCGCGATTACAGTGCCGACTTTCACATTCTCGGTACCCTCAGGCACCATGATCTTGCCAATCACGCCTTCGTCGATCGACTCGAACTCCATCGTCGCCTTGTCGGTTTCGATCTCGGCGAGGATGTCGCCCGATTTGACCGTGTCGCCTTCCTTGACCAGCCACTTGGCGAGGGTTCCCTCCTCCATCGTCGGGGACAGCGCCGGCATCTTGAGTTCGATACTCATCAGTAGCTCTCCACCAACACATCAGTGTAGAGTTCGGACGCTTCCGGTTCCGGCGAATTCTCCGCATAATCAGCCGCTTCGCCGACCTTGCTGCGAATCTGCTTTTCCAGCTCCTTGAGCCTGTCTTCGGTCACGCCACGCTTGAGCAGTTCGACCTTGGCGGCGTCGATCGGATCGTGTTTCTCGCGCATTTCCTGAACTTCCTCGCGCGTGCGGTATTTGGCCGGGTCGGACATCGAGTGGCCGCGATAGCGATAGGTCTGGAGCTCCATCAATACCGGCCCCTTGCCGGCGCGGACGTGACCGAAGGCCAGCTCGGCCGCGGCGCGCACTTCGAGCACATCCATCCCGTTGACGTGCATGCCGGGGATGCGGAAGGCGGTGCCGCGGCGGTAGAAATGCGTCTCGGCCGAGCCGCGCGTGACCGCCGTACCCATCGCATAGCCGTTGTTCTCGACCACGAAGACGATCGGCAGGTTCCACAAGGCGGCCATGTTGAAGGCTTCGTAGACCTGCCCCTGGTTGGCCGCACCGTCGCCAAAATAGGCGAGGCACAGCCCGCCGTCCTCGCGGTACTGGTGCGCGAAAGCGAGCCCTGCCCCGAGCGGCACCTGCGCCCCGACGATCCCGTGGCCGCCGTAGAATTTATGCTCGGTCGAGAACATGTGCATCGACCCGCCCTTGCCCTTCGAGATCCCCGCGCCGCGTCCGGTCAGTTCGGCCATGATCACCTTGGGATCGATCCCGTAAGCCAGCATGTGGCCGTGATCGCGGTAGCCGGTGATCACACTGTCATGCCCCGGCTTGAGCGCCGACTGGAGCCCGACCGCAACGGCCTCCTGGCCAATGTAGAGGTGGCAGAACCCGCCGATCAGGCCGAGCCCGTAAAGCTGCCCGGCCTTCTCCTCGAACCGGCGGATGAGCAACATCTGCTCGTAGAATGTGAACAATTCATCGTCGCTCGCCTGGAAACGCGGAGCGGCGAGGTGCGCGTCCTGCAGGCTGCGGAGGGCAAAGGCGTCGTCGCTGGCAGCGCCTTTGGCAGGCGTTTTGCGGGTGGTGGCAGGCTTGGCCAAGTGGGGCTCCCCGGGAAGTTTGATAGGCAGCGATGCTGCGAACCTCGGCCTATAAGGCGAGTTCGCCGTAAGGGAAACCATCCCATACGTATTTCGAAGTGAAATCGCATGCCGCAAAGGCACCGCGCTCAGTTGAGCAGCATCACCATCTCGTCCGGATGGACGACGTTGAGCTGCGCGCGCAGCAATTGCCCGGCCATGTCGGGATCGACGTGATTAGGATCGACCAGGGCGACACGGTTCTTCAGTTCATCACGCTGAGCGGAGAGCTGCTGAAGTTCCTTCTGGCGTTCGGTGAGCAAGCGATTGTTCTCGCTCCACGCCATCAGACCGCTCGGACCAAACAACACCCACGCACCCATGGCGAGAAGGCAGAACAGGGCCAAGCCGTGCGTTACCCGCTCACTTGCCAGCTGAATGGTTGCCCGGTTCCCCATAAGCGCATTAGAATCATAATTGATTCAACAGTTCAAGCATTAAATCTGCAGTGCGCTTGAACCCTGCGACAAAAAGGCGCCCGGACCTGGAGGGGAGGTCCGGGCGCATCGGAGCCCAGCGAAATAGTCGGGAGGGGGCCGAGCTCCGTTTTGTGTTTCCCGTCAGTTGCCGGTCTGGGTCTGCTGGGCGCCCGAAGCGACAACCTGAGCCTGCGACATCACCGTCACCAGTGCATCGCCATTGGCGGCGAAATTGGCGGCGGGAAGCGTGGCAGTGGTATCCTTCACCTTGACCACGAGCGCCTTGACCCGGCCTTGCGTGTCGGCAACGACTTCCTTGACCTTGCCGATCTTTTCGCCGGTCATGTCGAACAGCTGGGTGCCCGGCTTGACGTCGAAGCTGCCTGCAGCGTTCGCGGCGGCGCTGCCGTCCAGTGCCAGGTTGTGCGACAGGCCAGAAAAGATGCCAGTGGCCGATCCGTTGGTGGTGCCATTGGCCTGACCGTTGCCGGCAGCATCGATCTGCGCTTCGCTCAGCGTGGTGACGAGTGCTTCGCCCCTGGCGGCAAAATCGCTCACCGGGAGCAGCGCGGTAGTGTCACCGGCCTTCACCACCAAGCCCTTCACGCGGCCGGTGGCATCAGCGAAAACTTCGCGGACTTTGCCGACCTTTTCGCCATTGAGGTCAAACAGCTGGGTGCCAGGCTTCACGTCGAAGCTGCCCGCGCTGTCAGCCGCAGCGCTGCCGTCGAGTGCCAGATTGTGGCTCAGGCCCGAAAAAGTGCCATTGGCCGAACCCGACGCACTGCCCGAGGCCGAACCAGCGACCGAACTGGTCGACGAAAGCACATTGCCGGCCTTGTCACGGGTGGTGACGATCAAGGTATCAGCCTTGTTGCGCGTCGCGGTAACGAAGTTTCCAGCACGATCCCGGAACGTGGTGACCAAGTTACCAGCGGCGTCGCGGGTCTGATACAGCGTGCCGCGCAGGGCATCGGTGCCGAACAGCTGCGCATCTGCTTTGGCCGAGCCGGCAGCGCTGCCCGCACCGGTAACGCTACCCGTCGCCGAATTCAGCGGAGTGGTCAGCGAATGGGTAAGGCTGCCTTCGGCCGAACCGCTGGCCGAACCGTTGGCGCTGGCTTTGCCGCTGTGCGTATCGACCGACTTTGTCGCGGTGGCGCTACCGGCTGTTCGGATGGCACCGCTGGTTACGGTGCTGACCGGAGCGCTCGGCATCGCCGTCGGCGCAGGGATGGTCGGGATCGAGGGAAGCATCGGGGCGCCCCCGAGAATGCCGCCGCCACCGCCCAGGATCTGGGCACTGGCAGGATTGGCGACAGCGATCAGCGCGGCGGCGGTGGTGAAGAAGATGGTTTTCATGGGTCTTGTCCTCGTTTGATTGCTGGCGAACCGATCGAAATCAGCCCGCTCAATCCGACAACGACACCGGGTCCGAATTTACTTCATCACACCCCAAAAATTTCAGCGGCAGTTTCCACAAAGCAGGCCGCGGCCCGATTGCGGATCGGGGCGACGCTTGGCAATCTGCGCGGCTTCGGCATCGAGTGCGCCGATGACTGCGCGCTGGCCTGCCCCGCGGTCAAACGCTGCGGCCACGCGGACTGCGGCCAGTGGCGCAGCAAAGGAGGTGCCGCGCACGGGCACCAGCCTGCCGGTCCGATCGAGCGCCGAAATGCCCGCGCCTGGTGCCGCATAATCGAGATGCGCCGCGCGGCCCGCTTCGATCAGCGGACGATTGCGTTTGTCGACCCCGGTTATGGCGAGCACTCCGCTGTACGAGGCGGGATAGGCAGGCGGCGCAGCCGGCCCGTCATTGCCTACTGCCGCCACGATGATCGCTCCGCGAGCCTGCGCCGAGGCCACCGCGCGTTCCAGCAAGGGGCTACGCGGTCCGACCAGGCTCAGCGAAATGACCCTTACGCCGCGGGAGATCAACCAGCCCATCCCCTGCGCGATCGCCAGGGCATTCCCGCCAGCGGGGTCGGTGCCATAGACATCGGCCACCAAAATCTTGCGCGCCCCGGCCGCATAGGCCAGCGCCGCGACGGCGCTGCCGTGGTTGCTCGGGAACGGCGCGCCCTTGGCGAAACCCTTGAGCGCGGTGACCGGCTGCGCCGGGGCGCCGTCGATCAGACCGATCGGAGTGTCGACCACCCTGCCCGATGCAGCTGTGCTTCCGCCACTAGGCCCCCCGGTGCCTCCGCTCTGGAAGAAAATCTGGTCGCTGGACACTCTCGCAGCGGGCGCCTTCTTGCCCAGCAGCTTCTGCGCAGCGGCAAGCGACATTCCTGCCGGAAGTTCGACCTGACTCACGCTCAGATCGAGGCCATCGACCGTCTCTGCCGGGGAAACTTCAAAACCCAGGGACGCAACCCGGACGACGGTGTCGGCATCGGCATCCAGCAGGAAGAGCACACCGCGGCGAGCGGGTGCACCATCATAGTCACGCTCGATGATCTGGCGTTGGTTGCGCACCAGGGCGTCAATCCGGTCAAGCCGCGCCTGGCGCAGCGCCGCGGGAATCTCTGCCAGTGGGGGTTCGAGAATTGAGCCGACCTCGCCCGGCAACGCGCCAGCCAGCGCACCCACATCGGGCAAGGGCGGCAGGCCGACCGACACATTGCCCGGAAAGCCGAGCTGCGCGCTCGACTGACCCGCGCAGCACAGCAGCACTGCGGCAAAAATGGTGGAGGAACGCGGCATGGCAGATGATCCTAATAAAAAATTCACTTAACGGTGGATGAAACGAACGAGGCGGCTCGTTTCATCCACGAACAGGTGCTGATGCAGAACGATGCGTTCCTGACCGGGCTTACTGCGCTGCTCCCACGGCTGCGCCGCTTTGCGGCCGGCCTGGCGCGCAACCCGGCCGACGCGGACGATCTGTGCCAGACCGCAATAGAGCGTGCGCTCGTCTCGCGCCAGCAATGGCAGGAGGGGACCAGGCTCGATAGCTGGATGTATCGCATCATGCGCAACATATGGATCGATACCGCCCGGGCTCGTACCCGCCGCGACAAGACCTTCGCCGATGAAGAAGCGGGTGAACGGATCGGCGCCATGGGCGGCCAGGAGGCGCAGGTCGAACTGACGATGGTCGATCGCGCGCTCCAGACCTTGCCAGATGAGCAGCGTGAAGCAGTCCTGCTCGTTCTGGTCGAAGGCTACAAATATGCCGAGGCGGCCGAGATCATCGGCTGCCCGATCGGCACCCTCACCTCACGGCTGCTGCGCGGCCGCGAAGCCTTGATGGTCAAGCTCGGAGAAGCGGCATGACCCCTACCCCTGAACAACTCGCCGCCTATGCCGACGGTGAACTCGACGAGGTCGCCGCAGCACGCGTCCGTAAGCAAATCGAGGCCGACCCGGCGCTTGCGGAACAGCTCGAGCAGCTCACTTCGCTGAAAGCGCTGTTGTCCGCCCGGTTCGGCCCGATTCTCGCCGAAACGGTGCCCGAACGTCTGACGCAGCCGATTGTAGAAGCCGCCAAGCTAGTCGATCTTGGCGCTGTGCGTGCCCAAAGGCAGAGCCTGTGGCAACGCCGCGAATTCCGCTTCGCCGCGGGCGCGGCGATCGCGGCTTCGCTGGTCGTGGCGGTGCTGATTGGAGGGCGCGGTGTTAAACCTGCCGGTTACGCCGGTACGCAGCTGGCTGCGGCACTGGATGATACACTATCCGGGCAGATCGCGCCCGACGGCACCCGCATGCTCATCAGCTTCCGCGATGGTAGTGGCCTGGCATGCCGGGGCTATGCCGCGAAAGTTGCGAGCGGCATCGCCTGCCGCGACGATCGTGGCTGGAAAGTGAAGCCGATCGGTGGTCGCGGTGAAGAACAATCGACTCAATATCGTCAGGCCGGCAGCGAGGACGCTGCTGTGATGGCTGCGGCCCAGGACATGGCTGCCGGTAATGCGCTGGATGCCGCTGCGGAACAGGCCGCGCGCCAATCAGGGTGGAAGCCGCAAAAGTAAGGTGGTGCGCCCGACGGGATTCGAACCCATGGCCCCCAGATTAGGAATCTGGTGCTCTATCCTGCTGAGCTACGGGCGCCCGCGAATTCGCATAGCCACGCCCAAGCGGGCTGGCAATCAGTTGAGGTCTTCGGGAGGCGCAATGGGGAACGGCAGCGGCATCACTGCGATGCCTTCCTCGATCAGCGCCTGCGCCTCGGCGAGCGAGGCCTGGCCGTGGATCGGGCTTTCCTCGCGCTCGCCATAGTGAATCGCGCGGCTCTGGTCGGCGAATTTATCGCCCACCCAGGTCGATTGCCGCAAGGCTTCGGCCTGGAGGGCTGCCAGTCTGGTCATCGCTTCCTGCACCGCCGGGGGCAGCGCCACGGCGACCGAAGCTTTGCTCTCGCGCTTGGGCGCGGTAACCTGGTTAGCCTTGCGCGCCAGACTGGGAGCGGTGGGCGCCTTCTCAATCTCCATGCATCCGCAGTGCGGACAAGCGATCAGCCCTCGTCCGGCCTGATCCTCGAAGGCAGCCGAATTGGCGAACCAGCCTTCGAAGCGGTGGCCGGCATCGCGGCATGCAAGATCAAAGACGATCACGGCGCCGCGCTCAACCGATCGGTTGCTTGTTGGCGAGGCATGGCACCTGCGCGCGCACCTCGGTAATGCGCGCCGGGTCGATCTCGGCAAAGGCCAGACCGGCAGCATCTCCGCCCATGTCGAGCAAAACTTCGCCCCAGGGATCGATCACCATGCTGTGGCCGTAGGTGCTGCGTCCATCGGCATGCAGGCCAACCTGCGCGGCGCAGACCACATAGGCGGTCGCTTCGATGGCGCGGGCCCGCTGCATCACGTGCCAGTGTGCGCTGCCGGTCGGCACGGTAAAGGCCGAAGGAATTGCAATGACGTCGCAGGCGGCGCGGCCAAGCGCCTCATAGAGCGCGGGAAAGCGCAGATCATAGCAGATCGACAAGCCCAGCCGCCCAAGCGGGGTTTCGACCGTCACCACCCCTTCCCCTGGCGCATAGGCATTCGATTCGCGCCAGCTTTCGCCACTGGCGAGGTCGACGTCAAACATGTGGATCTTGTCATAGCGCGCCGCAATCGCGCCGCTGCCGTCGATCACGAAGCTGCGATTGGCCCAAAGCCCATCATCGCGCAGCACAGCCATCGAGCCGAGCGCAATCCATACGCCGGATCGTGTTGCAGCGTCGCGAACCTGTTCAAGCATGGCATTTTCTGCCTCGGGCGTGACGTTTGGTGTGGCGCGCGAGCGGTCCCGATCGACCAGCATCGACATTTCCGGGGTGAACAGCATCGTCGCCCCGCCCATCGCCGCCGCGTTCGATGCCTGAACGATGGCCGCGGCATTGGCGGCGGGATCGATCCCCGAGGTCATCTGCAAGACAGCGATGCGGTTCATCAAGGGTCAGCCAGCCAGCAGTGGGTCGAGCTCGCCAGCGCCTTCGAGCGCGGCGAGATCGTCGCTTCCGCCCATGGCTTTCCCGCGGATCAGGATCTGCGGCACGGTCTGCGCGCCGGGAACACGCTCAAGCATCTCAGCCTTCTTTGGCCCGCCGAGGGTCACGTCGTACTCTTCGTAAGCAACGCCCTTGCTGTCGAGCAGCGCCTTGGCCCGGACGCAGTAGGGGCAACCCCACTTGGTGTAGATCTCGACTTTCGGGGCGGTCATTTCGGCTCCTCTTGAAACGCGTCACGGCTAACATACATCGGGTGCGGTGTCATTGCCCGCAAGGGTGCTGGTGCCGCCGGGATGCCGATTGCGGGTCCCGGCCAGAACCGAAACACGCTCAATTGCTCAACATGAGGATTTTGCCATGAACCGAGTTGATTTTTCTCCCTATCGCCGCACCATGGTCGGCTTCGACCGCCTGTTCGACCTGCTGGAGAACCAGCGCAGCGCCAACAGTGGTGATAACTATCCCCCGTTCAACATCGAGCGCCGCGGCGATGATGCCTATCGCATCACCGTGGCAGTGGCCGGCTTCAAGCCCGCTGACATCGAGATCACTGCGCAGCAGAACCTGCTGGTGGTCCAGGGCAAGAAGGGTGACGAGGCCTCGGCCGGTCAGTTCCTGCACGTCGGCATTGCCCAGCGCGGGTTCGAGCGCCGCTTCGAACTGGCCGACTATGTCCGGGTCGACAGCGCCAACCTTGAGGATGGCCTGCTGGTGATCGATCTGGTCCGCGAAGTGCCCGAAGCGATGAAACCGAAGAAGGTACCAGTCGGCACGCAGAAGACTTTGGCCATGGTCAAGGACACCAAGGACAGCGAAGCCGCCTAAGCTTCACACCCGGCACAAATGGAAGGGGGTGGAACTTGCGTTCCACCCCCGCGATGCTTGCGCATCGCCCAGTCGGTTGATGGTCGTCCGGGTCGCAGAAGACGATCATCAACCACAAGCTCTTGATCGCACCATGATAGGGCGAATAATCTATAATTTGCTTACAGGTACCCCCTGCAATCGGTTGCAGCCAACTAACTGAAAGCAATACCGCATTCCGGGCTCCGCCTTCCCCTGACGTGAGTCGGTCGTGATGCGCACGGGCTACCCGCAGATCGCCCGTCGTGGCAAGGATTATCCCTTAAGCGCGTACCTCAGACGAGACGCGCCTGATGCAGCGCTGCGGCGATGAACCCCGCAAACAGCGGATGCGGGTCGAACGGACGGCTTTTGAGTTCGGGGTGGAACTGCACCCCGACAAACCAGGGATGGTCGGGCCGTTCGACGATTTCAGGCAGCAGCCCGTCGGGCGACATGCCCGAGAAGACCAGCCCGCCCTTCTCCAGCGCGTCCCGGTAGGCGCCGTTCACTTCGTAGCGGTGGCGGTGGCGCTCGCTGATCGTGGTCGCACCGCCATAAAGCGTGGAGACATGGCTGTTGCCGGCCAGCTTCGCCTCATAGGCTCCCAGCCGCATCGTCCCGCCCATATCAATGTCGGCGCCGCGCTTCTGCAGGCCTTCGGGGCTCATCCATTCGGTGATGATGCCCACCACCGGTTCGTCGGTCGGGCCGAATTCGGTCGAGCTTGCCGCGGCGATCCCGGCAGTATTGCGTGCGCCTTCGATACAGGCCATCTGCATGCCGAGGCATATGCCGAAAAACGGCACTCCGCGTTCGCGGGCAAAACGCACCGAGGCGATCTTGCCTTCGGTGCCGCGCACCCCGAACCCGCCGGGCACCAAGATGCCGTGCATCGGTTCCAGCTTGGTCACGATTTCGTCGTCGCCCGCTTCGAACAGTTCGGCATCGATCCAGCGGATGTTGACCTTGACCCGGTTGGCCATTCCGCCATGGACCAGCGCTTCGTTGAGGCTCTTGTAAGCATCGGGCAGCCCGACATATTTGCCGACCACCCCGATCGTCACTTCACCCTCGGGATTGTGGAAGCGGTCGACGATATCGTCCCAGCGGGCAAGATCGGGTGCCGGGGTCGACAGGCCGAAATGGTGCAGCACTTCTGCATCGAGCCCCTCGGCATGGTATTGCAGCGGCACTGCATAGATGCTGCTCGCATCAAGCGCGGGGATCACGGCTTCCTTGCGGACGTTGCAGAACAGCGCGATCTTGTTGCGCTCGTTCTCGGGCAGCGGATGTTCGCAGCGGCACAGCAGGATGTCGGGCTGGACCCCGAGGCTGGTCAGCTCGCGCACCGAATGCTGGGTCGGCTTGGTCTTGAGCTCACCCGCCGCCGCCACATACGGCACCAGGGTAACGTGGATCGAACAAGTGCCCTCGCGTCCCAGTTCGTTGCGCAGCTGGCGCAGCGCTTCGATGAACGGCAGCCCCTCGATATCGCCGACCGTCCCGCCGATCTCGCACAGCACGAAATCGAGCCCATCGGTATCGGCCTGGGCGAATTCCTTGATCGCGTCGGTAACGTGCGGAATCACCTGGACGGTTGCGCCCAGATAGTCGCCGCGGCGCTCGCGCGTGATGATGTCGCGGTAGATCCGCCCCGAGGTGATGTTGTCCGCCTGCCGCGCCGAAACCCCGGTGAAGCGTTCGTAGTGGCCCAAATCGAGGTCGGTTTCTGCCCCATCGTCGGTGACGTAGACCTCGCCGTGCTGATAGGGGCTCATCGTCCCCGGGTCGACGTTGAGATAAGGATCGAACTTGCGGATCCGCACTTTGTAACCGCGCGCCTGCAGCAATGCTGCGAGGCTAGCTGCCATCAAACCTTTGCCGAGCGAGGAGACCACGCCGCCGGTAATAAAAATGAACCGCGCCATGGGAGTGGGGCCTTAAGCTGTACAGGGGGATGCGGGCAAGCATCCATTTGACCAATCCACAGCTGCGCGCGCCCGGCTGGCCGCATTTGGACCAGCGGGCTTGACAGCCTGGGAGCGTGAATCAGGGCTTCTTGGTGGGCGTTGCCGAAGCGGAAGGCGTCGCGCCAGGCGCCGGAACAAGCGCGGCACCGCCGGGTGCAGCACCGTTTTGGGCGGCGGAACCCAGCGGATCGGCTGGAAGCTGCGGCGCGACTGGAGCCACCACGCGATTGAGCGAATTGTCGATTTCGCGGTTGCCGCTCGACTCGACGGCCAGCGCGGCGAGAATGATCGACAGCAGCACGAAAATCGTCGCCAGGACCGCTGTCAGCCGGGTGATGAAATCAGCCGCGCCGCGCGCTGACATCAGACCCGCCGGGCTGCCGCCCGTTCCCAGACCGCCGCCTTCCGACTTCTGCACCAGGATGACGCCAACGAGCAGCGCGGCGACGATCGCCTGGACAACGGTCAGAAAGATGAACCAGTTCATGGGAATTCCAAACGAGGATTAACTTGGCGGGCATCTAGTCACGCTGCGCCCACTATGCAAGGCGGCGCGGCAAGGCGTCATGGCTCAGTCGGTTTCGGGTGCGGCCGCCGATACGATTGTCAGGAAGCTTTCGGCAGTCAGGCTCGCCCCGCCGACCAAAGCTCCGCCCACTTCGTCGCAGGCGAGCAATTCGGCGGCGTTACCGGCATTGACCGAGCCGCCGTAGAGGATCCGAACCCCGGCATGCGGCACACCGAACCGGGCCGCGAGCTTCGCCCGGATTGCCCGGTGCATGGCGCTGACGTCGTCAGTTGAAGGTACGCGCCCCGTGCCGATAGCCCATACCGGTTCATAAGCGACCGTGATCTGACCAGGCGTACCGGCCTCTTCGGGCAACGAGCCATCGAGCTGTGCGCCGACGATCTTTTCGGCATTTCCGGCATCGCGGTCAGCCTCGGTTTCGCCGACGCAGACGATTACACCCAGCCCCGCCGCCAATACAGCTTCAGCCTTGGCTTTGATCAGCGGGTTACCCTCACCGTGCAGCGTGCGCCGCTCGGAATGACCGACAATCACGAAGCTCGCCCCGACATCGGCGAGCATGGCCGCCGCAATGTCGCCAGTGAACGCGCCGGAAGCCTGTTCGTGGCAATCCTGCCCGCCCAACGCCACGGTTTCCACAGCTTCGGCCATCAGCGCTAGCAACGTAGCCGGGGGCGCAATGCCGACCTGGACGCCCGGATAGCGCGCTGCGCCGCGGTCAATTGCCCGTGCTTCGGCCAGCGACGCGCGCGTACCGTTCATCTTCCAATTGCCAACGATGTAAGGCCGGTGAGGCATCGATTGTCCCTGTCGCGATCGTTTTCCCGGCTTTCCAGCCGCGTTGCCTCGCCGTTAAGCGAGCGCGGCACTGCTTGTCAAAGTGCTTGCGCCAAGCCGCAAGCTCATCGCCGCAGGTCCTTTCACCCCATTGCCTGTGCCGGGATTGCCCCCTAAAGCGCGGCGACAAGGCGCAGCGGCAACGGTGCGCGGACCCAAACTTTTCTGGCGATCGGTACGATGCTTCAGTTTTTCCGCAATTTCTTCAGCAACAAATTGGGTGTGATCATCACCCTGGCCTTCGTGGCCATCATCGGCATCGGTTTTGCCCTCGGCAGCGTTTCGGGGACGACCTTTGGCGGTTTTTCAAGCGGCAGCCGAATCGCCACGGTCGGCAGCGACAAGATCAGCGAGACCGATCTCGACACCCAGTTCCGCTCGATCATTGCCAGGCTGCGCCAACGCAATCCGGCGCTTTCGGTCAAGGAATTCCTCGAGAAAGACGGTCTCAACGAGGTGCTGCTTTATGCGATGGACGGCAGGGCAGTCGTGCAATGGGGCCAGCAGCACGGCATCTACGTCGGTGACCGGCTTATCGACAGCGAAATTGCGAAGGAATTCCCGAACCTCCAAACGCCCGATGGCAAGGTCGACACCGCGCTCTATCAGCAGATGCTCACGTCGCAGGGCATGACCGACAGCATCTTCCGCACCGAGCAGGGCCAGAACCTGATGGGCCGGCTGCTGACTTCGGTGAATTCTTACGGGATCAAGGTGCCCACGAAATTTACGGCGCACTATGTCGCAGTGACCACCGAGCATCGCCGCGGTGCGATTGTGTTGCTGCCGCCCGCCGCCTTCGCCCCGGCAGCGGCGCCCAGCGATGCAGAGGTTGCCGCCTGGTACAAGGCACACACCGCCGACTATACCCTGCCCGAGCGCCGGACGATCCGCTACGTCACCTATACCGATGCGACGGTGAAGGCTCCGCCCCCGCCCAGCGATGCGGAGATCGCCGCACGCTATAACGAGAACAAGGCGAAGTATGCTCCGGCTGACAAGCGGACCCTGTCGCAGCTGGTGGTCTCGACCGACGCTGCCGCCAAGGAACTTGTCGCCGCGATCGGTGCAGGCAAAACGCTCGAAGCGGCCGCTCAGTCCAAGGGCTATACCGTTGCACAGCTCGGCAGCCTGACCAAGGATGCCTACGCCCAGCAGAGCTCGGCCGATGCCGCCAACGCGGTGTTTTCGGCCAGCGGCAAGATCGTGGGTCCGATCAAGGGACCGCTTGGCTGGCTGATCGTGCGCATCGATGCCCGCGAAACCACCTCCGGCAAGACGCTCGAACAGGCCCGGCCCGAACTGGTCAAGGAATTGACCGAGGAAAAGCGCAAGGCCGCGATCGCCGGGTTTGGCGAGCGCATCGAAGAGGAAATCAACAACGGCGCAACGCTGGGTGATGTCGCCAAGGAACTTGGCCTGACCGTCAGTGAAACCCCGCAGATCACTTCAAACGGCAGCGTCTATGGCCAGGCCAATGCGGTGCTGCCGCCCGAGCTGGCCCGCGTGGTTCCTGCCGCTTTCATGATGGACGGTGCCGGTCAGCCCGACATGGGGGTTGTCGTCCCCGAAAAGTCCTATGTGATCTACGATGTGGGCACGATTTCGCCCGCCGCGCCGCCGCCGCTCAATGCGATCCGCGCGCAGGTTGCCGAGGACGCGCGCATCGCCAAGGGCGAAGCAGCGGCAAAGGCTGCCGCCGAAAAGGTTAAGTCACAGGTCGAAAAAGGCATGCCGATCGATGTCGCGGTGGCCTCGCTGGGAGTTGCTCTGCCGCCGGTCGATCATGTCGACATGGACCGCCAGCAGCTCCAGCAACAGGGCAAGAACGCTGCGCGTCCGTTGTTGATGCTGTTCGCCATGGCCAAGGGCAAGGTCCGCCTGATGCAGGGCGGTCGCAACCACGGCTGGTATGTAGTGACCGTCAGCGAAGTGACCCCGGGCCAGGTCAATCAGCAGGATCCGGAATTCGCCGGTTTCGTGAAGGAACTGGTGGCCCAGCAGGGCGACGAACTGGGCGATCAGCTGCGCGGCGGGTTCCGTTCGGAACTGGGTGCCACCCGCAACGAAGCCAATCTCCGCAAGCTGCAGACTCAGCTTTCGGGGAACAACTGATCTAGCGTCATGGCTGGCGCGCGGGCTGAGAACTGGGACGCGGCAGCCGCCGCGCTCGACTCCGGCCGGGCCGGAGTAATCTGGCGCCGGCTGATCGCCGATTGCGAAACGCCGGTGGGTGCGGCGGTCAAGCTGATCGAGCCGGGCCGCGGCGACTATCTGCTGGAGTCGGTTCAGGGCGGCGAAGTACGCGGGCGTTACAGCCTGCTCGGGCTCGATCCTGATCTGGTCTTCCGTGCCCACGGCGATAGTGCCGAAATCAACCGCGAGTGGCGGCATGATCGAGGCGCGTTTGGGCCGGTTGCCGGAGGCAGCCTTGCCGCGCTGCGCGCGCTGGTCGAACAATGCCGGTTCGACGTTCCGGATTCGCTGCCCCCGGTGCTCGCCTGCCTGGTCGGCTATTTCGGTTATGAAACTTACGGCCTGGTCGAAAAGCTCCCGCGCCCGGCCGAGAACGCGATCGGCCTGCCCGACATGCTGTTCGTGCGGCCCGCGCTGGTGCTGATCTTCGACCGGCTCAGCGATGAGCTCTACGCAGTGGCCCCGGTCTGGCCCGAAAGCGGCAGCGCCGATGCTGCTTTGGGCGCGGCGCAGGACCGGATCGACGAGGCGCTGCGGCGTCTGGTTGAACCGGTCCTCCATCCCCTGCTCGACACGACATTACCAGAGCCAGCGCTGCAACCGGTGCTGCCCGAAGGCGCCTATCGCGAGATGGTTCTGCGCGCGAAGGACTACATCGCGGCGGGCGACATCTTCCAGGTGGTGCTGGCGCAGCGCTTTACCTGCCCGTTCACCCTGCCCCCGCTCGCTCTGTACCGCGCGCTGCGGCGGGTAAACCCCTCGCCGTTCCTCTACTTCCTCGACCTCCCCGGTTTCGCGCTCACCGGGTCGAGCCCCGAAATCCTCGTCCGCGTGCGCGATGGTGAAGTCACGATCCGCCCGATCGCCGGAACCCGGCCGCGCGGCGCAACGCCTGATGAGGACCGCGCCAACGAGGTCAGTCTGCTCGCCGATCCCAAGGAGCGCGCCGAGCACCTGATGCTGCTCGACCTTGGCCGCAATGATGTCGGCCGGGTGACGACTGCCGGGTCGGTGACGGTGACCGAAAGCTACACGGTCGAACGCTACAGCCACGTGATGCACATCGTCTCGAATGTAATCGGCCAGCTTGATACCGCTAAGCATGATGCGATCGACGCAATGCTCGCAGGCTTTCCCGCCGGCACGGTCAGCGGCGCACCCAAGGTCCGCGCCGCCGAAATTATCGCCGAATTGGAACACGAAACGCGCGGTGCCTATGCCGGCGGGGTCGGCTACTTCGCGCCAGACGGCAATCTCGACAGCTGCATCGTGCTGCGCACCGGGGTGCTTAAGGACGGGGTGCTGCACGTCCAGGCCGGCGCCGGGATCGTCGCCGATTCGGACCCGGCTTACGAGCAGCGCGAATGCGAGGCCAAGGCAGGTGCACTGATCGCTGCCGCGCGGGAGGCGGTCCGGGCGGCGGGTGAGGTGGGTTACGGGCAATAGCTACTCGCTTGGAGCTACCCTACCCCAAACGAACCGACACGCAGAAAACGCAATAAGCAGCGCGGGCCCAATCCAGACGTACCCACCAAGCTCAAATCGCAAAATGGCCGTGTGGATCGCGAACGACACTCCCGCCGTGATCACGATAAGTCCGGCAATGGCCGCAAGCGCTCTCGGGCCGAACGCGTACCCTTGTTCAATTCTCTCCTTGCGAGACAATCCTTGGTGGACTGGCCCGAGCAGCAACGGTCGGACCAAAGTGCGCCGATAGAAGATCAGTCGCATGTTCATTCCAAAGATCGACAGCAGCATCAGCAGGATGAGCATCAACAACGAAAAAACCGATCCAAGCGGGAAGTTGCCGCGATACACGAACAGTATCAATACCATCAGCAATGCCATGGCCCGCAACGTCCATTTCAGTTGGTGGGACACGGTCGCATAATGCTCATGATAGCGCTCAACCACGGACCTTCCGGACTCTTCGGTAACAATCACTCCGCTGTGTCCAGCGCCTCGCTGTGAATAGACAATCTTTCCCTGATCGGACCAGAAGCGATCGACAAGCTTCTCTGGGGTCGCCGGCAAGAAGTCGAAACCAAACATCGGCGCTGCGCTCCATCTGCCCTTGCGGTGATTGCTTCCCCACCTTGTAGCTTGGTTTTCTAAAGAAATTTCAACCCATGGCAGTCTGCCGTTAAGGTCGACGATGTGCAGACTTGACGCTCAGCGTGCGCAGCTTAGCCTCATTTCATGCGCAAACTGTTCCTCCTCCTCGTCATCCTGATCGCCACTCCGCTGCAGGCTGCCCCTCCGACCAATTGGGCTGCACAGGCGAAGCAGCAGGACATCACGCTCAAGCAATTCCACTTCGGCACCGGCGAGACGATGGACGTGAATATCCACGTGACCACGCTCGGGACGCCGCGGCGCAATGCCAAGGGCGAAATCGACAATGCGGTGATGGTGCTCCACGGCACGGGCGGTAGCGGGGCGCAGTTCTTTCGCCCTCAGTTTGCCGATGAGCTCTACGGCCCCGGACAGGTGCTCGATATCAAGCGTTGGTACGTCATTTTGCCCGACAATGTGGGCCACGGGCAAAGCTCGAAGCCCAGCGACGGCATGCGGATGAAATTTCCGCGCTATGACTATTCGGACATGGTCAATGCCCAACTCCGGATGCTCACCGAGGGCCTTGGGGTGCAGCATCTCGAACTGATTCTCGGCACCTCGATGGGCTGCATGCACAGCTTCGTCTGGGGCACCGAGCATCCGGGCTTTGCCAAGCGCCTCGCGCCGTTCGCCTGCAACGCGGTGGAGATCGCCGGGCGCAACCGGATCTGGCGCAAGCTGTCGATCGACGCGATCGAGGCCGATCCGTTGTGGAATGGCGGCAACTACACGCAGCCGCCGCTGTCGGGTTTGCGCACCGCGGCGGACCTCGGCGCGATTGCGGGGATGAACCCGCTCGCCATGCAGGCCGACTATCCGACCCGCGAGAAGGCCGAGGGCTTCGTCGCCGCGATGGGCCAAGCAAAGTTCCCCGATGCAAACGACCAGATCTACCAACTCGACGCGTCACGCGATTACGACCCGCTGCCAGGTCTCAAGAAGATCACCGTGCCGGTGCTGTGGATCAATTCAGCCGACGATTTCATCAACCCGCCCGAGCTCGGCCTCGCCCAGCAACAAGTAAAGCTGATGCCCCGCGCCCGGTTCATCCTAATCCCGCAAACCAAGGGCACCAAAGGCCACGGCACCCACACCTGGGCCAAGTTCTGGAAGGCCGATCTGGCCAAACTGATGGTGATGAAATGAGCGAGCGCCGCACCCTTTATCAACCGATCGAGCCCTACGCCTCGGGCATGCTCGACGTGGGCGACGGGCACACCATCTACTGGGAACGGGTCGGCACGCCCGGCGGCAAGCCCGCAGTGTTTCTCCACGGCGGCCCGGGCGGCGGGCTCAGCCCGGGTCAGCGCCGCCAGTTCGATCCGGGGCTTTACGATGTCCTGCTGTTCGACCAGCGCGGCTGCGGCAAGTCCACGCCGTTTGCCAGCTTGGAGAACAACACCACCTGGCATCTCGTCGCGGACATCGAGCGCTTGCGAGAGATGGCGGGTCACGAGAAATGGCTGGTGTTCGGCGGCTCGTGGGGCTCAACGCTGAGCCTCGCCTATGCCGAAACGCATCCCGAACGGGTCACCGAACTGGTCCTGCGCGGCATCTTCCTCGCCAGCCAGCAGGAGGCTGACTGGCTCTACAAATACGGCGCGAGCGAACTCTATCCGGAAGCATGGAGCGAGTTCGTCGGGCATATCCCCGAAGACGAACGGCACGACCTTGCCGCTGCTTACCAGAAGCGCCTGACCAGCGACGATCCGCATGTGCGTCTCACCGCCGCCAAGATCTGGTCGATGTGGGAAGGCGTAACCGTCACGCTCCTGCCTGATCCGGAAATGATGGCGGACTTCACCGCCGACGATCACGCGGTCGCGGTGGCAAGAATCGAAAACCATTATTTCATGCACGATTGCTGGCTCGAGCCGGGTCAATTGCTGCGCGATGCCCACAAGATCCGGCATATCCCCGGCACCATCGTCCAGGGCCGTCACGATTGCTGCACGCCCCCGTCCGCCGCCTGGGCGCTCAAGCAGGCCTGGCCCGAGGTCGACCTGCAGATCGTGCCCGATGGCGGGCATCTCTACACCGAGCCGGGCGTAACTGATGGCCTCGTGCGGGCGAGCGACAAGTACGCCGGGAAGGCTGGATAAAATACCAAACCCCGCCTATGGGCGCCGCATGATCCTGGTCGTCGACAATTATGACAGCTTCACATGGAACCTGGTCCATTACCTGATGGAACTGGGCGCCGAGGTTGACGTCGTGCGCAACGATGCGCTGTCTGCGAGTCAGGCGATCTCCAGCGGCGCGCAGGGTTTCCTGATCTCGCCCGGCCCCTGCACCCCCAACGAGGCGGGCATAAGCCTCGACCTCGTCGCGGCCTGCGCTGATGCAGCAAAACCCCTGCTCGGCGTATGCCTGGGCCACCAGTCGATCGGCCAGCACTTCGGCGGCGAAGTGGTGCGCGGCGGATTGATGCACGGCAAGACCAGTCAGGTCAGCCATGACGGCACCGGGCTGTTCGCCGGCCTGCCAACGCCCTTCACGGCAACTCGCTATCACTCGCTGATCGTCGACGATGTGCCCGAAGCGCTGGTGGTCAACTGCACTTCGGATGACGGCCACGTGATGGGCTTCCGCCACGTCTCGCTGCCGATCCACGGCGTGCAGTTCCATCCCGAAAGCATTGCAACCGAGCACGGCCACGCGATGCTCGCCAACTTCCTGCGGATCTGCGGCCTGCCGGTGAAGGAACTGGCGTGACCACGCTCGCCGATGCCGAGGCGCAATTCGGCGCGATGCTCGATGGCGAGCTGGCTGATACCGAAATTTCCTCGATCTTGACTCAGCTGCACCAGCGCGGCGAGACGGCCGAAGAGATAGCTGGCGCGGTTCGTGCGATGCGCGCGCGGATGAAGCGTGTGGCGGCACCGGCAGGCGCAATCGACGTTTGCGGCACTGGCGGCGACGGGCAGCACAGCGTCAATGTCTCAACCGCCGTGGCCCTGGTGGTCGCGGCTTGCGGCGTCCCAGTCGCCAAGCATGGCAACCGCGCCGCCTCGAGCCTCGCCGGCGGCGCCGACACGCTCGAAGCGCTGGGCCTCAACCTGCAGCGCGCCAGCGATATGGCCGAGGAAACCTTGCCCGATCTCGGCATCGCCTTCCTCTTCGCGCAGGCGCACCACCCCGCGCTGGCCCGGCTCGCGCCGATCCGCAAGGCCCTGGGCCACCGCACCATCTTCAACCTCATCGGCCCGCTGGCCAATCCTGCCGGGGTGACCCGCCAGTTGGTCGGCGTGGCTCATCCGCGCCTGATTGCGCTGTACCGCGATGCCATGCACCTGCTCGGCACCGAAGCGGCGATGGTCGTCTCGGGCGAGGAAGGCCTCGATGAATTGTCGATCGCTGGGCCCAGCCATATCGCGACCGTCGGGCTGGAACGGTTCGCCGGAGAGATTGCCCCGCTCGATGCCGGGTTGATGCCACATGAGCATTCCGCACTGCGCGGGGGCGATGCGGCCTTCAACGCCGCTGCCTTGCGGAACATGCTGCTGGGTGAACCCGGCGCATACCGTGACGCCGTCCTGCTCAATTCTGCCGCAGCGCTGATCGTTGCGGGCCAAGTCGATGATTGGTTCGAGGGCGTCGAAGAAGCGGCCGAGGCGATCGACAAGGGGCTCGCCAATTGCCTGCTCGATTGCTGGATCGAGACAGTGAAATGAGCGATAAACTGGCGGAAATCTGCGACACCAAGCGCGTCGAAGTAACCGCGCGCAGGGCGCTTGCCTCGCGCTCGCAACTCGACGCGCTGGCTGCCGAGCGATCCAGACCGCGCGGGTTCGAAGCAGCGCTGCGGTCTAAGGCCGCGTCAGGCTTCGCACTGATCGCCGAGGTCAAGAAGGCGAGCCCATCGAAGGGCCTGATCCGCGCCGACTTCGATCCAGCCGCCCACGCCGCCGCCTTTCAGGTCGGCGGTGCGGCGTGCCTGTCGGTGCTGACCGATGCCCCCTATTTCCAGGGCCACGAGGATTACCTGATTGCCGCGCGCGCCGCTTGCGACCTGCCGGTGCTGCGCAAGGATTTCATGGTCGATCCGTGGCAGGTTGCCGAAGCGCGCTCAATCGGAGCCGATGCGATCCTGATCATCGTCGCCGCGCTGGATGATGCGCAAATGGCTGAAATCGAGGCCGCTGCGCTCGAACGCGGGATGGACGTGCTGGTCGAAGTGCACAACGAGGTTGAGATGGAGCGCGCCGCGCGGCTGCGCTCGCGGCTGATCGGGGTCAACAACCGCGACCTCAAGCGCTTCGTTACCGATCTCGCGGTGAGCGAGCGGTTGGCTGCGATGGCGCCGGAAGGAACGCTGCTGGTCAGCGAGAGCGGGATCAACAATCACGCCGACCTGCTCAGGCTGGAGCAAAGCGGGATTCGCACCTTCCTCGTCGGGGAAAGCCTGATGCGGCAGGGCGACGTGGCCGCAGCGACCCGGGCCTTGCTTCAAGGATAGGCTGTCCTACTCGGCGCCGATCTGGCAGACAGGGACGATGAGCCCGCTTCACCTCCGATCTCTGCGTGGTGTCTTCGGACGGCAAGGTGACACTTTCGTTTTTGTCTTCAGGACTGTGTCCACTTTGTCCAGTCCGGCAGATTTCCGGGGCCTGTGATGAACCGACTCTCCCATCTCGACGATCACGGCCACGCCCGGATGGTCGACGTCGGCGGCAAGGCTGAAACGCGCCGCGTGGCAATCGCCTCGGGCCGGATCAGTATCTCTGCCGAGGCGCTTGGCGCGATTCGCGCGGGTAATGCGCCCAAGGGTGATGTCCTTGCCGCTGCGCGGATCGCCGGGATCATGGCCGCGAAGAAGACGGCCGAACTCATTCCGCTGTGTCACCCGCTTGCGCTCGATGCTGTCACGCTGGATTTCGCGTATGAAGAGACTGGCCTGCGCGCCGTCGCAACGGTCTCGCTCAGCGGGCGGACGGGCGTGGAAATGGAAGCACTTACAGCAGTTTCCGTGGCACTCCTGACAATCTACGACATGGCCAAGGCGCTCGACAAGGCATTGATCATCGGAGAAATCATGCTGACCGAAAAACGCGGCGGCAAGTCGGGGGACTGGGTGCGCCCGGCATGAACCCGCCGCCGCTCGAACTGGAGGATGCCCAGGCCCGCCTCCTCGCACTGGCGGCACCACTTGGAGTCGAGCGCTTGCCGGTTGGCGAAGCGCTGGGACGGTACCTTGCCGAACCCCTGATGGCGCGGCGCACGCAGCCGCCGGCAGACCTTTCGGCGATGGACGGATATGCGGTGCGGCGCGACGACCTGCCCGGCCCGTGGCGGATCATTGGCGAGAGCGCCTGCGGGCATCCGTTCGGCGCCGCGATGGCGGGCGGCGAAGCGGTGCGCATAGCGACCGGGGCCTTGCTGCCCGAGGGCGCGGATGCGGTGCTGCTGCAGGAAGACTGTCGTCGCGATGGAGACCGGCTCGAACTGTCTCAAGCACCTTCTCAGCGCGCCAACGTACGCAAGGCCGGCATGGACTTTGCCGAAGGACAGGAATTGCTGCCCCGCGGCATCCGACTGGGTCCGGCGCAAGTCGGGCTGACGCTGGCCGCTGGGCACCGCTTCGTTGCGGTTCACAGGCGGGTTCGTCTTGCCGTTCTGGACACCGGCGATGAACTTGCCGCCGATCCGGAGCGCTGCGCCGCCCACCAAATCCCCGCCAGCAACGGGGCCGTGTTGGCGGCGATGGCCGCGGCATGCCCGTGCGAAGTTTCGCATGGTGCGCCGGTGGGTGATTGCCTCAAGTCGCTTGTTGCCGCTTTCGAGGCTGCAGCCGGTGCCGATGTGATCGTCACCAGCGGCGGCGCATCGGTGGGCGATCACGACTTGATTCGCCCCGCGCTCGAGCAATGGGGCGCAGAGATCGATTTCTGGCGGGTGGCGATCAAACCCGGCAAGCCGCTGTTGGTGGCGCGCAAGGGTTCCGCGGTGGTGCTGGGTCTGCCCGGCAATCCGGTCTCGAGTCACGTCACCGCTTACTTGTTCCTGCTGCCGCTGATCCGCGCGCTGTCCGGCGCTGTGGACGCTCTGCCCACCAGGATTGAAGCCAGGACGGCCGAAGATATGCCCGCCGGTGGCGCCCGGCGCGAGTTCGTTCGCGGACGCTGGGACGGCGCGCGCGTCGTCCCGCTGCGCAACCAGGACAGCGGCGCTCTCGCCTCGCTGGCAGCGAGCAATGCGCTGATCGAACGACCCGCTGGCGCCCCGCCGGCACCGGCCGAAAGCACTGTCGCAGTCTATCTGCTCGGAAATGGCGGAATTGCTTGACTCGGTTTCAAGCGTTGCTTACTTGTTCCGCATTCGTTCACTGAACGGCGCAGGAACATCGGTGTTTCTGCCCTTCTATGGGAGTGACGCGCATGCTGACCCGCAAGCAGCACGAATTGATCCGTTTCATCCAGGTCCGGCTCGAGGAATCGGGCGTTTCACCCTCGTTCGAGGAAATGAAGGAAGCGCTCGACCTGAAGTCGAAATCGGGGGTACACCGGCTGATCTCGGCACTTGAGGAACGCGGCTTCATCCGCCGCCTGCCCAACCGCGCGCGCGCGCTCGAAGTGATCCGCCAGCCCGAGGATGTCTCGACCAGGGCGCCCACTGCGGCGAACAGCAATGCCGCCGCTGCGGTGATCCGTCCACCCGAACGCCGTCCTGCCCCGGCCAATGACGTGATCGAAATTCCGCTGCACGGCAGGATTGCCGCAGGTATGCCGATCGAGGCGATGGAAACGTCGACCATGTTGCCCGTTCCCGCCGCTCTGCTCGGTGCGGGTGAACATTACGCGCTCGAAGTTTCGGGCGATTCGATGATCGAAGCCGGCATCCTCGACGGCGATTATGCCCTGATCCGCCGCACCGATACCGCGCGCGATGGGGAAATCGTCGTCGCGCTGGTCCGCGGCGAAGAAGCCACGCTCAAGTATCTGCGCCGTCAGGACGGCCGGGTGCGGCTCGATCCGGCCAATTCTGCCTACGAACCGCAGATCTACGATCCGCGCGAGGTGGTGGTCCAGGGCAAGCTCGCCGGCCTGCTGCGCCGCTATCACTAAGGCACAAGCGTAGCCGCCGCGGCATCGACCTGCCCGCTGCCGCTGGGCTCCGGTTCGCGGGACTTGCGAGGCAGGCGCTGCGGCGGGTTCCACCACCCGTGCTTGCCTTCGTCCTCGGCAACGCTGCGGATCCGCCCGCGTTCGAGGTCGATTGTCAGCCCGCCGCTCTGTTCGAGCATGCCGCGATCGGCCTTGAGCCAACGTGGGCGGCACGACCACGGCAGGTAGCGTTCTGATACCACCACGTCGGCGCGTTCGCAGGCTGAAGCCAGGGCGCGCTCGGGTACCATGGCCTTGCCGCGGGCGAGGAGCAGTTGCCAGTTTCGCCCGCCGCGACGCAGCGTGATCGCGCAGTAACCCTCGCTGCAGTGCGCCCCGGGCCAATCGTCGAGCGTGCGCAGCGTGCCCGACATGCCGGCGGTCTCGGTCAGGTTGTCGCGGGTGTAGTCGCTGCGGCTGTCACGCAGGACGAGCAGTTCGCTTTCGGCCTCGCCGGTGATGCCGACATGGCGGCCATCACCCGAAATGAGGAGATCCGGCGCACGCACCTGGCCCAGCAGCACGAGCCCGATCAGCGCCGGCACCGCGCCGAGCAGCCGCACCCGTCCGCGCCACAACGCCAGCCAGAGGCCGCCCAACAAGAACAACGCGAAGGCACCCTCGCCCATCTGGGGCATCATCGTCACCGCTCCGGGCATGCCTGCGGTCCAGTGCGCGAGCGCCAACAGCAGCTCGAGCGATTTGCCCGCTAGCCACCAGAACGGCGCACCTGCTCCAATGGTGTCGAACAACAACGCCAGCGCAATAAGCGGCATCGAGGCCAGCGTCGTCAGCGGTATTGCGATCACATTGGCCAGTGCACCGTAGACCCCGGCGCGGTGAAAGTGGAACAAGCCGATCGGCATCAAAGCCAGTTCGATCACCACCCCGGTGATCAGCAGCGAAGCGAGCTGGCGGCCCCACCTCGTCCAGACCGACTCCTCACGCGGCGCGGACCAGGCCCGCATCGGGGCCGACCCGTGGAGCGCGATGATTGCGATGACCGAAGCAAAGCTCATCTGGAAGCCGGGGTTGATTACCGCCTCGGGCCAGACCAGCAGCACCAGCAGCGCACCTACCGCGACCATTCGCATGCTCAGCGGCTCACGCCCCAACACCAAAGCCAGCATCACCAGAACCGCCGCAATGCAGGACCGGATGGTCGGCACCTCCGCCCCGGTTAGCAGCGTGTAGCCAATCCCGGCTGCAGCCCCTGCACCCGCAGCAAGCACCGGCACCCGCATCCGCAGTGCCAGCCATGGAATAAGCGCCAGCAGACGCAGGGCAATGAAATAGGCCGCGGCGATTACTGCGCTGACATGCAGCCCGCTGATCGAAAGCAAGTGCGTAAGCCCCGCATCGCGCATCGCATCTTCATCGTCGGGTGCAATCGCGCCGCGATCCCCGCTTGCGAAAGCCGCGGCAATCGCGCCAGGCGATCCGGCAAGGTTGTCACGAACATGGTGCGATAGTTCGCGCTGCACCTCGCGCAGCACGCTGTCGTTGTCACCGGATTCGATCACCTTGACCGGCCCGAGCACCGACCCGGTCGCTGCGATCCCGTTGAACCACGCCGCCCTTGCAAAATCGTAGCCGCCGGGCAGCATCGGGGGGGCCGGCGGCACCAGACGCGCCCGCAGTTGCACCAACGCCCCTTCTGAAAGGTCCTGCAAATCACCCGCCTGATCGAGGTTGACCCGCACCAGGATTGCCCGCCCGGTCCCCGTTTCGCGGGTCGCAAGCCGAAGCCTTACGCGATCCTCTGCGGGTTGCTCCTCGCGTGCAAGGACCCGCGCCGTGAGCGAGACGACGGCCGGATGCGCGATTGGTACGGTGCCGACCATCGCCGACTTGGTCCAGACGAAACTGCAACCAAGCGCCGCGGCTATGCCTGCGACAATCAAGCTGCGGCGAAGATAGGGGAAGCGCCCATCGGAATGTAGTAACGCACCCGCGCCAAGGCTGAGCGCAACCGCACCCGCAATTATCGCGCGCCATTGCCAGGCATTCGCGGCGGCAAACCAGGCTGCGATCCCGGCGGCAAACGCCACCACTAGCCAGTTGGCCAGTTCGAACTGCGATTCGGCAAGGAATTGCTCACTACGCGCAAGTCCGCTGGACAAGTCTCGAAGCTTGCGCCAATGCTTATGCTGCAGTGCAGCGCCGCCAGGCGGTGCATCGCCCATCGGCACCAGGGGTGTGGCATCACCGGCCATGATGGATACCTGACAGGAAGGGACGCGCAATGGCAAGCGCGGCTGCTTCAAGACTGGCGCAAGTCCCTAGGGCCATGCTAACCGGTCGTGCCCTTCCCCATGGTAGAAACTGTCAGCCGTAATTGCTGGCGTCGAACGTGAAGTTGCGGCAGATGCTGCCGCGCGCGGGCTGCCAGCGATGGCCGGACTTTGGTAGGGAGTGGAAGACGTGAGCAACGACGCCAGGCTGATCGCAGGCAACGAGGAATATACTTATCCCGTGGTGTCGGGATCGGTCGGCCCCGATGTGATCGATATCCGCAAGCTCTATGCCCAGACCGGCATGTTCACCTACGATCCTGGTTTCACTTCGACCGCCAGCTGCGAAAGCGCGCTGACTTACATCGACGGTGATGAAGGCGTCCTGCTTCACCGCGGCTATTCGATCGAGCAACTGTCCGAGCATTCGAGCTTCATGGAAGTGAGCTACTTGCTCCTCAATGGCGATTTGCCCGGCAAGGCCCAGCTCGATGAATTCAGCCGCACCATCACCCGCCACACGATGCTGCATGAGCAGTTGGCGACATTTTATCGCGGGTTCCGCCGTGATGCCCACCCCATGGCGATCATGTGCGGCGTGGTCGGCGCGCTTTCGGCGTTCTACCATGACAGCACCGACATTTCGGATCCGGTGCACCGCAAGATCAGCAGCCACCGCCTGATCGCCAAGATGCCGACGATCGCGGCGTCGGCTTACAAATATTCGGTCGGCCAGCCGTTCGTCTATCCGGACAATTCGTTAAGCTACACCGGCAATTTCCTGCGCATGACTTTCGGCGTTCCGGCCGAGCCCTACGAGGTCAACCCGGTGGTCGAAAAAGCGCTCGACCGGATTTTCATCCTGCATGCCGACCACGAGCAGAACGCCTCGACCTCGACGGTCCGGCTGGCCGGCTCGTCGGGCGCCAACCCGTTTGCCTGCATCGCGGCGGGCATCGCCTGTCTGTGGGGCCCGGCGCACGGCGGTGCCAACGAAGCGGCGCTCAACATGCTCAAGGAAATCGGCACGCCCGACAAGATCCCGCACTATATCGCGCGCGCCAAGGACAAGAACGATCCGTTCCGCCTGATGGGCTTCGGCCACCGCGTCTACAAGCACTACGATCCGCGCGCGACTGTCATGCAGAAGACGGTGCGCGAAGTGCTCACCGCGCTCAAGGTCAACGATCCGATCTTCGAGGTTGCGCTGCAACTTGAAGAAATGGCGCTAAATGACCCATATTTCATCGAAAAAAAGCTGTTTCCCAACGTCGATTTCTATTCGGGCATCATCCTTTCGGCGATCGGGTTCCCGACCACGATGTTCACCGTGCTCTTCGCCCTCGCCCGCACCGTGGGCTGGGTCGCACAGTGGAACGAGATGATCAGCGATCCAGGCCAGAAGATCGGCCGTCCGCGCCAGCTCTATACCGGACCGACCGCGCGCGACTACGTAGCTCTCGACAAGCGTTGAACAATAGCGGACAACCTCCCCGACGCGGCACACTTGCCGTGCCCAAAAAGGGGTGGTCGCTATGGGCTTTGTGAAAACATTGATTTCAATTGTCGCGATCCTGGCGGTCCTTATGGGCCTGCTGTGGATCGGCCAGGGCTTGGGCATCATCATGTGGCCCGCCAGCAGCTTCATGCTTGCCGATCGCCAGTGGGCCTACAATGGCGCCATCCTCGCCGCAGTCGGGATGCTAGTTTTCGTCCTGGTGCGCCGTAGTGGGGGCATGCGCCAGTAAGTCAGCTGGAACATCGAGCACAAACCGCGCGCCCTGCCCGGGGGCGCTTTCGACCGTAAGATCGCCACCCATGGCACGGGCGAGGCGGCGCGAGATATAGAGGCCCAGGCCCGATCCGCCGTCCTCGCCGCTGCGGCCGAGGCGTTCGAACTTCTCGAACACCTTGATCTGCTGCTCCTCGGTCAGACCGGGGCCTTGGTCAGCAACGATGATCCGTGCGCGATTGCCCGCGTCCTCAAGCCTGATCCACACCGATGAATTGTCCGGCGCATAGCGGATCGCGTTTCCGACCAGATTCAGCAGGACCTGCAGCACCCGGCGGAATTCGGCGATTGCGGGGAGGGTTTCGCCCAGCTTGGGGGCATCGATACTTATCCCGCGTTCGTTCGCCCGGACGCCCAGGATTCCCGCCGCGCGCCGAGCCACGTCAGCCAGGTCGATACGATCCGGCGCGGTGTTGAACTCGTCCGCCTCAACCACTTCCAGATCGGCGAGATCTTCGATCAAAGCGAGCAGGTGCTGGCCCGCCGATGCGATGTCGGCCGCATACTGGCTGTACGCTTCGGAAAGCGGACCAGCCATGCGGGTGCGGATCGTTTCGGCATTGGCGATGATGCGGGCGATCGGCTGACGCAGCACCGGCGCGATGTCACGGCCGACCAGCCCCTGATTGTTATTCGGCAGCACCGCGCCTTTCGGCGCCGGCTCTGACGACGGCGCCAGCGGACTGTCCGCAGTCAGGCAGAGCTCGAACCCGGCCGGGTTGTCACCAGGAACCAGCTGCGGGAGCAGGTTTGCCCGCCATCGCCGGCTTGAGCCCGCGACCTTGATTTCCGCTCCGTCGAGCAAGCGCCAGTGCATCGGCTGCTCATGCGCTGCACCTTCGATGCTGACAAAATCGGTCCACGGCTTGCCCAACCCCGCCTGCATTGCCGCGGCGAGTTCCTTGAGGTCGGTGGCATTGGTTTCAGCGCTGAGCAGCGACTGTGCGGCATCAAGCTGCGCCGTCAGTTCGGCAAGGTTGCGATCGATCGCCGCGCGATGGTCTGAAATCGTGGAGGGATCTTCAGGTGGGGTCGTCCCGCCTTGCCAGCTGGTTACCCTGATACTGCAGCCCTGTTCGTTCGGTTCGATTTCGACCCAGGCGACGACCTGTTCGTGACCGTCGAAAGCGCGAATGACGCGCGCCAGTTTCAGCCCGAAGTTGCGGGCCTTCTCGACCAGTTCGCCCAGTGCCGGGATCGCAATCGCGCCCGGAAT
Source organism: Novosphingobium sp. (assembly GCA_031410955.1). Classification (GTDB taxonomy): domain Bacteria; phylum Pseudomonadota; class Alphaproteobacteria; order Sphingomonadales; family Sphingomonadaceae; genus Novosphingobium. Next base: position 28,432 of record JANOAD010000177.1, read on the forward strand.
AGTGCCCCCGCACGCCTGTTGCAGTCCCGCAAGCGGCTCTTGCGCGCTGACCAGCTGGCCGCTCGCATCGCATGTTGCAGTTGCCAATGCCGACCCGCTTTCGCTCATTGGCTGTCAGCCGCCCGGAAAACTGGCCGAACGCGCCAGCAGTGCCGCAGCCGAATCGCTGCCGAGCTGTTCGAAGCCCGCGGGAAGCGAAACTTCGGGGTGAAGCGAATCAAATTGTTCCTCGATGCTCTGCGTTTTCAGGCCCGAAGCGCGCAATGCAACGGCGAGGCGCGCCAGTTGCCCCTCGTTGGTGGCCAGCACCGCCATGTCGCGATCCTGCCCGGAGGCCAGCGCCACCGCGCTGAGGAAGATCCCGACCCCAGCGTGCGTTAGCGAAAGCGCAGCGGTCGCACCGCCGCCCATTCCGGTAACCAGACGCGAAATCAGGCCCAGCCGGCTGCGGCTTTCGTCATATCGACCGCGCACCGCCTGTTCGACGCGTGCGGCCGCCTCCTGATCGGGGGAGACGCCGCGCAGCACCAACAGCGCAGCGTGAAGCATGTCACCAGGCAGCTCAGCATGATGCAGCTGCATGCGGCGCTGGCTCGTCGCAAAGCGCGCTTGCGAGGCCAAAAGCGCCATTGCCGCAGAAGCAACAAAGCCTTCGCTCGACGCGATCAGCGCCTGAAGTAGCGGCGAAAGTACCGGATCGATCGCAAGCCGTGCCTGCATCCGCTCGGTCAGTTGCCATTCGAGCGCAATCGCATGGATATGCGCCAGAAAGACGGAATGCCCGACCAGCCCTTCGACCATGGCGGTGACGCGTTCGGGCGCGAGCTCGCGGGGCTCAGGGCTTTCAGCGGCGGTTTCGTATTCCACGAGCAACTGGCGCGCGATGTCGGTCATCATGCCGCGAACCCGGGCGATGATCTCGTCGCTGAACACCGAATGCTCGTCATTGGCGAGCAAGTGACGCAGGATTGGCGCGATCGTCGCAATCAGTGCATCGCCGTGCGCCAATGCATCGCGCAAGACATTTTCGACGCTTCCACCGGCCGGTGCCTGGGCATTAGTCTGGTCCATCGTCTGGGCCATAGCGCTCCTTGGTTAAGGTCGCGTTAGCCGAGTTTTACCGCCGAGCTGCACCAGAATTGCTACCGCGGCCAGCGCGCCGCCGCCATGTGCGACCTCACTGCCGATCCGCCCGAGGATTGCACCGATCAAGACCAGTGCCAGGAGGCTGCGATCGGTCAGCCAGGCCCCCCAGCGACCATCGTGGATGGCGGCGAGGATTCGCAACTGCGCGATCAGCATGAACGGCGGAAAAAGGCGGTCGAGCAGCGCATGCCCGGGATCGTATGCGGAGGCCCAGCCCATCAGGAACACGATCACGCTGTCGATCGCCCAGCCATAGGCGGTCAAGCTGTCGATTCCGCGCTTGCGGGGCGGTCCGTCGTGTTCGATCCGCGCCAGCAGAGCCGCGCTTTCGCGCAGGATCCAGCCCAGAGCCGCCAGCGAAAGGCCAAGCAGTGGCAGCATGAACCAACCCGCACCAAGAGCGAGCAGGGCAAGGACCACCGCGGCGATCACCAGTGCTCTTGATCCGGTACCGGCATGCAGCAGGGCGGGTCCGAAGCTGCGCACGGCAATCAGCGCGATACCGCGGGCCGGCCCCAGCGGCACGGTGTCGCGGGTGCGCTGGCGGATCCATTGCGGCTCGATCGTGTGCGCTTCGGCATCGCTGCGCACCAGCGCCCAGAACAGGCCGTCCTGCCCCGGCGTCGGGATCTCGCGCTGCCGTACCCCGCTCTGCAGCGCGATCCGCTGGAGCGCCGAAACCGGATCACAGTCTGCCGGCAAGGTGGCCATCTGTTCGATCAGGCGCCCAGGAATGCGGATTGCCCCGGCGGCGGCATGATTGAGATCAATCCGTTCAAACCCGCCAGCAAGCCCTTGCTCGATCGGCTGGACGAGAACGCATTGGGCTTCGGAAAGCAGGTCGACGGTTTCGGCGGTCGAGCTGAACAAGCCGTCTGCCAGTGCCACAACGTCGTCGGCCGCGCTTACCAGACCAAGCAAGGGGCGCGCGCCAGAAATGACGTTGAATTGGGCCCCGCGCGCTTCGGCAATATGCTGCAACTGGACGATATCCGGAGTTAGCGCGGGCGCAATGCACACGATCCGCTCGCACCCCAAAGCCAGAGCGATGCCCAGCTGCTGGCGCGCGACTGTCAAACCGCCAACGCGCAGAAATGCCCGCGGCACCGGGCTTTCCGCCGCAGTTTCGGCAAAGGATAACAGAGCGACCCGCAGCCTCTTTCTCCGTGCGTTTGGGTGTAGGAGCCGCGCTTTTAGGGGAGCGGACGCAAGGTGCCAAGCGAATGCCGCAAGCGGCAGCCGGGCCCTGGCTCAGTTCGCGGAAAAATCGTCAATAAACCGCGATATGCGGCGCAAAACGCTGGGATCGCCCGGGGCGCCTTCGAGCGCCTCTTCGGCCAGATCGATCAGAGGTTCGGCGTGGAAGCTTGCCGCCAAGCCCTTGAGGCGCAAAGCGGCCATCTGCCAGTTACCATCGCATCGGGACCGCCGCATGAGATCGAGCTGGCGCGCTGCACTGTCGCTAAACGCTTGACGAAGCTCAACAAACAGCGCCGGGTCCGTCCCCGCGGCGGCCGCGAGTGTCGCGTCGAGTGCACCTGCTTCATAAGCCATGAGACTCTTGTAACGCGGAGTGGTTAAACCGGGGTTTATCCACAGTCCATTCATGGTAAACATGCAGGCATGAACAGGGGAACCATCGCCGCGGTCGACATGCAGCAGCCCGAAACCGGGGCTGAAGCCGTGTCCGACGAACTCGTCCTCGATACCGTTGCCGCCGATGAAGACTGGTGGGAGGAACCCGCACCGCAGCCGCGCCGGCGGTGGGGCGCCATATTTGGCGCCGCGCTCGCTATCGGGGCTGTGGTCGGCTGGACCCTGCTGTTCGCCGCGGCCAACCTCGATGCCCTGCAAGCTGGCGGCAGCGCCCTGCAATGGACCGGCTGGCTGCGCGACTGGGCAATTCCCCCTGCCCTCATCGCGCTGTGCTGGCTTCTGGCGATGCGCAATAGCCGGAGTGAAGCCACGCGCTTCGGGGATACTGCCCGGATGCTCCGCGAGGAATCGAGCCTGCTTGAAGAGCGGCTGACGACCGTAAACCGTGAGCTCAGCCTTGCCCGCGAATTCATCGCGGCGCAGTCACGCGATATCGACTCGCTGGGTCGCGTCGCCACCGAACGGCTTTCCCAGCACGCCGAGAAGCTTGCCGGGCTAATTCAGGACAACGGCACGCGGATCGACGCAATCGGCGATGTCAGCACCGCGGCGCTCGAAAACATGGAAAAGCTGCGCGGCCAGTTGCCGGTGATCGCGAGTTCGGCAAAGGACGTCACCAACAATATCGGCAATGCCGGACGCGCGGCTGGCGGCCACCTTGATGTGCTGATCAGCGGATTCAAGAAGCTCAATGAATTCGGCCAGGCGAGCGAACGCCAGGTCATGACCATGCGCGACTTGGTGAATGACAGCATCGCTGAATTTACCCGCCAGACCGACCAGCTCGGCACCATTGCCGAACAACGCTTTGCCGCTCTGACAGAAAATGGCGAGCAGGTGCGCAACCAGCTCGACAATCAGGAGATTGAGGCCCTCACCGCAATCCGTAGTCGCGCTGCCGCGCTGGGCGAGGAACTGACCGAGGCTCGCGCGCTGCTGGACGCGCAGGAGGCCGATAGCCTGACTTCACTGCGGGCACGGCTCGGCGCGGTTCGCGACGAGAGCGCCGCGTTGGTCCGGTCCCTCCGCGAAGGCGAAAGCGGCGCGCTCGACACTTGGCGCGAAGCCATTGCCCGGCTGGAAGAAGATTTGCGCGCCGCCATCGCCAAGGTGGCTGAGGTTGACAGCAGAGCGATGGCATCGGCCCGCACGCGCCTAGCTGAACTTTCGAGCGAAGCCGCCCAGGTCGACGAGCGGCTTGCCGAGCGAGACCGGCTTTTTTCGCAAGAGCTCGAGCAGCGGCAAGCCGAGTTCGACAGCCGCCACGAAGCTTTCCTGGCGCGTCTTGCCGAACAAATGTCGACGTTCGATGCAGCGGCCAGCGTGCAGCACGAGGCGCAGGATGCCCGTCTGCAGGTCGTGAGCGCCAGGCATCAAAAGATCGGAGAGCAGCTCTCCGCGTTTTCCTCGCAGCTCGCTTCGCTTGCGGACCAGAGCGGCGAGGTCGAAGGCAAGCTGGGCAGCGGGGCGGCGGGCATCGCGGCGCACCTTGAAGCCAGCAATCGCGCCATTGCCGGTGCAAACAGCGCAATCGCGGTTCTGACCGACAATTCCGTACGCCTGCTCGAACTGATCCAGGCGAGCGTTCAGCACACCACCGAGAACCTGCCTGAAGCAATCGGGATCAGTGAAGGACGCCTGACCAAGATCGAAGAGCGCGTGCGCGCGGTTCACAGCTTGTCCGGCGAAGCGGCGTCGCGGGGCGAAACGCTCTTGGCGCAAGCAGGCCAAAGCCGCGAGGTGCTTGCAGCCGCCGCCGAGCAAATGAGCAGCCTGCATGGCCAGGTGGCCCAAGGGCATGCACAGCAGGGGGAAAGTCTGGCGCAATTGCAGCAGTCGATCGACACCATCCGCACGCAGAGTCTGGAGATCGCTGAACTGGCACAAGGCCGACTGACTGGTTCGATCGAACAATTGAACACTGCCGCACGCGATGCAGTGGCCGGAATCGAGACGATGAGCGCCGAATCGATTGCTGCACTGGCCGGACGGATCGGCGAGGAAAGTGGTGCGGCGATCGATGCCGCCCTGCGGGACCGTGCCGCGCAGCTGGCCGGGCAACTCGAAGAAGCGTCGGCCAGAGCCGCCGGGGCGAGCCGCGAAGCGGCCATGCAGTTGCGCGACCAGCTGGCCAAGGTCAACGATCTCGCTGGCAATCTGGAGCGCCGGGTCGCACACGCCCGCAGCCGCGCCGAGGAACAGGTCGATCATGACTTCGCGCGCCGCGTCGCGCTGATCACCGAGAGCCTCAATTCAAATGCCATCGATCTTGCCCGCGCGCTCGACAGCGAAGTAACCGACACCGCTTGGTCCGCTTACCTGAAGGGCGACCGCGGCATTTTTACCCGGCGCGCCGTCCGGCTACTCGAAGCGTCAGAGGCCAAAGCAGTGGCACAGCATTACGAGAACGATCGGGTTTTTCGCGAGCATGTCAGTCGCTACATTCACGACTTCGAAGCAATGCTGCGGCAACTTCTATCGACGCGCGACGGGCATGCACTCGGTGTAACCCTGCTTTCGTCGGACATGGGCAAGCTTTACGTGGCGCTCGCCCAAGGTATCGAGCGGCTGCGCAATTAGCGGGCCGAACCAAACCACTGGGTGACGTCGATACTGTCGACCGTCAGCCAGCCATGGACGTAGTTCGCGTAATAGAGCCCGAACATCAGGATCGACAGGATTGTTGCACGCACCGCAACGCGTTTCGGGTTGAAGTTGACCGGTGCGCTGCTGACCTGCCCCTGGACCAGTTCAGCATGCGCATCATCGTGCGTCCTGAGCCCAAACGGCATGACGAGAAACGCCGCAAGCACCCAGAACAGCAGGTAGATCGCCAAAGATGAAGTCAGGTTCATGCGAGGCCTTCTCCCATGATGACGCGGACCTGCGGCTTCTTGCCCGACCAGCGCTGTGCTGCACGGCGAGCGGCAAGCCGAGCCGCTTCCAAAACGGCCTCAACATCGCGCTTCTTCGCGCCTTTGAGCTTGGTCAACGCGGTGGCCACATCCTGCTGCGCTTCAGCGATGAAATCGTCGTGATCCTCTTCGAGCGGCAGGCCGAGCGAATCCACCTGCACCTGCCCATTGGGCCCAAGCACCACAAACACCACGCCGTTCTGCGCGAGGCGGCGACGCATCACAATCGCCTCGCCATTGGCGGGCGAGATAATGTCCCCGTCAAGGATCAGGCGGCCGTTCCGCACTTCGTCGATCTTCCCCGGCTTGCCCGGCGCAAGCCGGACGAGGTCACCGTTGCCCTGCACCACGGTCTGCGGAATTCCTCGGCTTTTGCCAAGCCGCCCCTGTTCCTTCATGTGGCGCATCTCGCCATGCACCGGGACGAGGATCTGCGGGCGGATCCAGCCATACAGCGCCTCAAGCTCTGGTCGTCCAGGATGGCCAGAGACGTGAATCTCGCTCTGGCGGTCAGTGACGATGGTGATGTCGCGCGCCGCGAGGCGGTTCTGGATGCGGCCGATGGCAATCTCGTTCCCGGGGATCTGCCGGCTTGAGAACAGCACGACATCGCCGGCGGACAGTTCGATCTGGTGATTCCCCTCGGCGACCCGCGACAGCGCGGCTCGCGGCTCGCCCTGCCCGCCGGTGGCGAGGATCAATACCTCGCCGCGCGGCAGGGCCATGGCGGTCTGGAAGTCGACCAGGTCGGGGTAGTCGTGCAGGTAACCACACGCCTTCGCCGTCCGGATAATCCGGTCAAGCGAGCGCCCCGCAACACAGAGCCTGCGCCCGGTCGCCTCCGCAACCTCCCCCAGCGTCTGCAGCCGCGCCACGTTCGAGGCAAAGGTGGTGACCAGCACGCGCTTGCCCTGATGGCGCGCCACTTCGGCGAGGAGCGCCTCGCGCACCATTCCTTCCGAGCCGGAAGCGGCCGGGTTAAACACGTTGGTTGAATCGCAAACCAGCGCGAGCACACCCTCGTCGCCGATCGCGGTCAGCTCCGCCGAGGTTGCCGGGGTGCCTACCAGCGGTTCATTATCGAGCTTCCAGTCGCCGGTATGAAAAATCCGGCCATAGGGGGTCTCGATGACCAGCGCGTTGCCCTCGGCGATCGAGTGCGCGAGCGGCACGTAACGGATGCCGAATGGACCGATCTGGAAGAGGTCCAGGTGGTCGATCACGTTCAGTTCGATCTCACCCGCGATGCCCGCTTCCTCAAGCTTGTCCTTGATCAACAGTGCAGTGAATGGGGTCGCATAGAGCGGAACACCAAGCTCCTGTGCGAAATAGGGCACAGCGCCGATATGGTCCTCGTGCGCATGGGTCAGAACCACGCCGAGCAGGTCCGCCTTGCGCTCCTCGATGAATTCAAGGTCAGCGAAAACCAGCTCGGTGCCGGGATATTCGTTGGCGCCGAAGGTCATGCCCAGATCGACCATCAACCACTTGCCATCACAGCCGTAGAGATTGACGTTCATCCCGATTTCGCCCGACCCGCCGAGTGCGCAGAACAGCAGTTCGTTACCTGGCTTGTGGCTTTTTGATTTGGTCATTTCGATCCGAAATTGGAGGAATAGAGCCGCGCAATGCCGCGCAGCGTAAGGTCGGGTTCGACCCGGTCGAACAGGTCGGCGTGTTGCTGGAACAGCGGCGCCAAGCCGCCCGTCGCAATGACTTTGACCGGGCGCGCGATCTCGGCCTTCATGCGGCTTAGCATACCCTCGATCATGCTGACATAGCCCCAGTAAATCCCGATTTGCATTTGCCCGACCGTATCGCGTCCGATTACGCTGGCAGTCGGCGGCGGCTCGATCGCGATGCGCGGAAGCATCGCCGCAGCCTCATAGAGCGCATCGAGCGACAGGCTGACCCCGGTGGCAATGCTGCCGCCAAGGTAGGCTCCGCCGGCACCAATGTGGTCGAAGGTTGTCGCCGTGCCGAAGCTGATCACGATCTTGTCGACATCGGGCTCGAGCGCCTGCGCGGCGATGGCGTTGACCGCCCGGTCGGCACCGAGCGCGCGCGGTTCATCGACCTTCAGCGCAAAGCCCCACTCAACCGGGGGGCGACCAGCGATGAGCGCTTCCACCGCGAAGTATTTCTGCGCGAGCACCTGAAGGTTATGGAGTGCGCGGGGCACGACGGTTGCAATCAGCACAGCGTCTACATCGCTGCGCGAGTAGCCTTCCATGCGCAGCAACTGGTCGAGCCAGACCGCATATTCGTCGGCAGTGCGACGCACATCGGTGGCAATGCGCCAGCGCTGAATGATCTCGCCGGAGTCATCGACCAGCGCGAACTTCACATTGGTATTGCCGTTATCGATCGCCAGTAACATGGCAGCCCCCTAACCCAAGCGAACTTCGCCTGCATGGACGGTGCGGGTCGTGCCGTCTGCAAGCCGCAGTTGCAAGGCTCCATCGGCATCGAGCCCGGCAAATTGCCCCTTAAGCGGTGTTTCGCCCGGCTCACCGACCGCAAGCGGGGTTCCGGGCGGGTGCGCGGCGGCTTCCCAGCGGCGAATGACGAGCTCCAGACCGAAACTGCGCCAGCGCTCGAGCTCGGCGGCAAACTTGCGTGCCAGCTCCGCGGCAAACAGATCGCGGTCCGCGGCCGGCCCGAACTGGTTCAAGGCGATGGTGCTGCGCCCTTCGACCTGCGGCGCAGCGGCGAGGTTGACCCCGATCCCGACAATCACGGCATCCCCGCTCCTTTCAAGGAGGACGCCGCACAGTTTGGCCTCGCCAATCAGCACATCGTTCGGCCATTTGAGGCGCGCTTGATGCGGTGGCGGGATCAGGGGACTGAGCGTCTCGAACACCGCAAGCCCGGTAACCAGCGCGAGTGTACTGGGCGGTGGGTCGCCGCCTGCAAGGTGCACCACCGTCGAGCCCATGAAATTGCCGAGCCCATCGAACCACTCGCGCCCTTGTCGGCCCCGACCGGCGACCTGACGATCAGCCACCAGCCAGTCGCCCTGCGCGACGGGACTTCCAGCGGCAAGCTGGTTGATCAGATCGGCGTTGGTCGAACCGGTTCTGGCGACGGTGTGGATCAAGCGATCGGGAACAGAACGCCCGCGGCGGTCATGGTCAGTGCGGTGAGGCCGTTGGTGACGAGGAAGCCAAGCGGTGAGATAAAGACTGCGCAGCTCGCCAGCAGCCATTCATGCAGCATGTCGTTGCGCCCGGTAACGCGGTCAGCAGGCTCATCAAAATACATCACCTTGACGATCTTGAGATAGTAATAAGCGCCAATCACGCTCCCAAGCGCAGCCGTTGTCGCAAGCCAAACATGCCCGGCGTTAACCGCCGACTGGAACACCACGAACTTGCCCCAGAACCCGAAGAAGAATGGGATCCCGGCCATCGAGAACACGATAGAGGCAAGACCCAACGCAAGCCAAGGGCGGGTGCGCGAAAGTCCGGCGATGTCGCTCATCCCCTCAAGCTGGTTGCCGTCCTCGTCCTTGAGCATCAGGATCGCGACGAAGCCGCCGATCGTCATCGGTACATAGATGGTGAGGTAGACGAGCATCGCTGCCGCGCCCTGCTGGGTCGCGCTGGCGAGCCCGACCAGCATGAAGCCGACGTTGTTGATCGACGAATAGGCCAGCAGCCGCTTGAGGTTGCCCTGCCCGATCGCGCCAAGCGCGCCCACTACGATTGAGGCTAGCGCGACGAACGAAATGATCTGCTGCCAGGCAGCGGCCTGGGTGCCGAACGCCTCGAGCGCCACCCGCATGGTCAGCGCCAGTGCGGCAACCTTGGGGGCAGAGGCGAAGAAAGTGGTCACCGGGGTCGGCGCGCCTTCGTAAACGTCGGGGGTCCACATGTGGAACGGCACAGCGCTGATCTTGAAGGCAAGGCCCGAGAGCACAAATATCAGCCCGAACAAGGCGCCCATCGAGACCTGGCCGGAGAGCGCAGCGGAAATACCCGCAAACCCGATGGTTCCGGTAAAGCCGTAAGTCAGGCTCATCCCGAACAGCAGGATCCCGCTGGCGAGCGCACCGAGCACGAAATACTTGAGCCCTGCCTCAGCGGAGCGTTCGTCGGTCTTGAGGAAGGCCGCCAGCACATAGGCCGACAGCGAATTGAGTTCGAGCCCGACATAAAGCGTGAGCAGGTTGGTCGCCGAGACCATGATCCCCATGCCCAGCACGGCGAACAGCACCAGCACCGGATATTCGCTGCGCATCGCGCGATATTTCTCGAAGAACGCCGGCGCAACGAGCAGGGAAGCCGCTGCCGCGACATAGATCAGGAGCTTGGCGAAGGCTGCGAAGGCGTCACCTGACAGCAGGCCGTTGAACGCGAGCGCCTCCGCCCCCCTCACCCCGTGCCACAGCGCCGGCGCGGTGACGACGGCTGCGGCGATCAGGGTCAGTACCGACAGCAGAGTAATAGCCCGCGCGTCGCGCCGGGTCTGTCCCCAGGCCGATCCGACCAACAGGACGATGCCCACGATGCTCAGCAGTTCTTCGGCCGCGCCGATGCGCAGCGACTGGATCCAGTCCATCAGTGCGCCCCCTCGGCTTGCGCTTCGCTTGGCGCCGACGCCTTGCCCATTTCAAATTTTGCATCCCCCGCCGGCTTGCTTGCAGCAAGGCGCGCTTCGATAGCGCGGAAATCGCCGCGCATCGGGGCGAGGAAGCTTTCGGGATAGACCCCCATCCACAGCACCGCAGCGGCGATCGGCGCGAGCATCAGCCACTCGCGCGGCTCAAGGTCGGCCATCGCGGCGGCATCGGCGTTGACCTGCGTGCCGAACGCGATCCGGCGGTAGAGATAAAGCATGTAAGCCGCGCCGAGGATGATCCCGGTGGTGCTGACGAAGGCAACCCAGCTCGACTGCTGGTAGATGCCAGCGAGGCTCAGGAACTCACCAATGAAGCCGCTCGTCCCGGGCAAGCCGACCGAGGCCATCGTGAACAGCATGAACAGCAGCGCGTAATACGGCATGTTGATCGACAGCCCGCCATAGCGGCTGATCTCACGCGTGTGGAGCCGGTCGTAGATGACCCCGACGCAGAGGAACAGCGCGGCGGAAACCAGCCCGTGGCTGAGCATCACGATCATCGAACCTTCGAGGCCCTGCGTGTTGAACGCGAACAGCCCGACGGTGACGATCGCCATATGCGCGACCGACGAATAGGCGATCAGCTTCTTCATGTCCGACTGAACCAGCGCGACCAGCGAGGTGTAAACCACCGCCACCAGCGACAGGCCCCACACCAGCGGCGCGAAATAGGCGCTGGCTTCGGGGAAGAAGGGCAGGCTGAAGCGGATGAAGCCGTAGCCACCCATCTTGAGCAGCACGCCGGCCAGGATCACCGAGCCCGCTGTCGGCGCCTGCACGTGCGCATCGGGAAGCCAGGTGTGAACCGGCCACATCGGCATCTTCACTGCAAAGCTGGCAAAGAAGGCGAGCCACAGCCATGTCTGGGCCTCAGGCGCAAAATCGTAGGCCATCAGCGTCGGGATGTCGCTGGTCCCCGCCTCGTTCGCCATCCACAGCATGGCAATCAGCATCAGCAGCGAGCCGAGCAGGGTATAGAGAAAGAACTTGTAGCTGGCGTAAATCCGGTCCGCCCCGCCCCAGACACCGATGATCAGGTACATCGGGATCAGCCCGGCTTCGAACATGATGTAGAACAGGAAAATATCCTGCGCAGCGAAGACGCCGATCATCAGCGTTTCCATCAGCAGGAATGCCGCCATGTATTCGCCAACGCGCTTGTCGATCGATTTCCAGCTTGCGCCGATGCAGATCGGCATGAGGAATACCGTGAGCGCAATC
>JANOAD010000178.1:0-12990 GCA_031410955.1 Novosphingobium sp.
GGCGCAACGTCGGAATGATGAGGCCAGCGGTCCCCGATCAAGTCGGGGACGACGGATTCAGGCGGCTTTGACACTTTCGTACGCCCAATCGAGCCACGGCCCGAGTGCTTCGATATCGGCGGTCTCGACCGTCGCGCCGCACCAGATCCGCAGCCCCGGCGGGGCATCGCGGTATCCGGCAACATCGTAAGCCGCACCTTCCTTTTCGAGCGCGCCGGCCATCGCCTTGATCATCGCTTCGTCGGCACCTTCGACCGTCAAGCAGACCGAGGTCTTCGAGCGGCTCGCTTCGTCCTGAGCCAGATTGCCCAGCCAGCTGCGTTCCTCGACGATCTGTTGCAGCGCCGCCGCATTGGCATCGCTGCGCGCCTGCAGGCCCTTTAGCCCGCCGAGGCCCTTGGCCCATTCGAGCGCGAAGATCGCATCTTCGACCGCGAGCATCGAAGGGGTGTTGATCGTCTCGCCCTTGAACACGCCTTCTGCGAGCGCACCCTTCGAAACGAGACGGAACACCTTGGGCAATGGCCAGGCGGGGGTATAGCTTTCGAGCCGCTCGACCGCGCGGGGGCCGAGGATCAGCACGCCGTGACCGCCCTCACCGCCGAGCACCTTCTGCCAGCTGAACGTGGCGACATCGATCTTGGCCCAGTCGATGTCGTAAGCGAACACCGCGCTGGTCGCGTCGGCGAAGCTCAGGCCCTGGCGGTCGGTGGCGATCCAGTCGGCATTGGGCACGCGCACGCCGGAAGTGGTGCCGTTCCAGGTGAACACAACGTCGTCGTTCCAGTTGACCTGCGATAGGTCGGGGAGCTGGCCGTAATCGGCGCGGATAACGGTGGGATCGATCTTGAGCTGCTTGACCGCGTCGGTCACCCAGCCCTCGCCAAAGCTTTCCCACGCCAGCGCGGTTACGCCGCGCGCACCCAGCATCGTCCACATCGCCATTTCGAACGCGCCGGTGTCGCTACCCGGAACAATGCCGATGCGGTGCGTATCGGGCAACTGCAGCACTTCGCGCATCAGGTCGATGCAATAGGCGAGGCGCGACTTGCCGATCTTGGCGCGGTGCGAGCGACCGAGCGATTCGGTGGCGAGTTTGGCGGGGGAATATCCGGGCGGCTTGGCGCAAGGACCGGAAGAAAAGAACGGACGCGCGGGTTTGCGCGCCGGACGGGTAGGTTCAGTCATGTAGTCTCTCCTTGCAGAGAGCACGCGCGGCGTTGGGACCGCGTGGCCCGGAGCCGCAACTAGTGCTGCGCCGCAGCAAGTCAAGCGAGGTGCTGCCGAAGTCGGCGCATTATCCGACGGGCCGAACTGGACGGTGACCGTTTGTTAACCATCATCATGGCAGTTTTCCGGCCATGCGCGGGAAAATCGCCTTGTCTCTTTCGCTGACCCTACTCGCCGGATGCGAGGCCATTCCCTCTGCCCCGGCGCCGCGCAAGACGGTGGCGGCACGCTCGACCTCGGTCATTACGCCCAATCCCGCGGCGCAGGCCTGCTTTGCCGACCTTGGCGCCCGGAGCGCCAGTTTCACTCCGCTGCCCGATCAGTATTACGGCGCCGGTTGCTCCACCGTCGCTTCGGTGCGGCTCGCCTCGCTCAAGAGCGACCGTGCCGACCTCAGGCTTGGCGGGCTCGGGCCGATGACCTGCCCGCTGGCCGATACGCTGGCCGGGTGGGCGCGCTACGGGGTCGACCGCGCGGCGCAGCAGATCCTCGGTTCGCCCCTGGTCAAGATCGAGACGATGGGGACCTACAGCTGCCGCAACATCGCCGGCTCGCCGCGCCGCTCGGCGCACGCCACCGGCAATGCGATCGACGTCTCGGGTTTCGTCCTCGCCGACGGTCGGCGCATCACGGTGGCGGGCAACTGGGCCGACAAGTCACCGCAAGTGCAGCGCTTCTTCACGACCATCCGGCAAAGCGCGTGCAAGCGTTTCGGCACCGTCCTGACCCCGGCCTACAACGCAGCGCATTACGATCACCTGCATCTTGAGGTGAGCGGGCGGGCATATTGCCGATGAGCGCTATCAGATGCTTTGCTGCTGCCACTGTCCTTGTCCTCGCCGCTTGCACCAAGCCCGATCCACTCGACACCGATCCACTGGCGTTCGAGCTGCGGGGCCGGACAAAACTTGAGCAGTTGTTTGCGCGTGGCCAGTTAAGGGTTGCCACGCAAGCGGATATCGATGCCTACAACGCCGCCGCCAGTGGCGCCCAACCCGACGGACGACCGCGCTACGTCGACCGCAACCTGACGCGCGGCCGAGCCTATGTCGTTTTGCAGCCGGTGGTGGTTTCGCTTGAATGGAACGTGATTTCCGGTCGCAACCTGATCGTGCCGGCAGGGGTGGCCCCGCCCAACGATCCGTTCCCGCTGTTCTCGTACTATTTCATCGCCACCGGACGTTGCACCGAACCGGGCGGCAAATGCCCGGGCGCGCCGAAATTCGATCCGAACCGGTACCAGCCGCGCAAGCCGCCCGCGTCAGTCAGCCCGGACGACGTATCGGATGACTGGGGCGAACAGCACTAGGGCTGCGCGAACTTCTTTCAGGCCTCTTTGCCCTGAAAGAAGGTATAATCGGGCAGCGATTCGAAGGCCAGTTTGAGCGACTCGCTCCAGCCCACCGAAACCGCCCGGTAATAGGGATCGTCCACCCCGATCCGGCGCTTGTGAGTGGGTTCGAAATTGTCGCGCTCGAGCACCATCAGGTCGAGCGGCAGTCCGACCGAGAGATTGGCCTTGATCGTCGAATCGAAGCTGACCATCAGCAGCTTGACTGCGTCTTCAAAGCTCATGTCATGGTGATAGCCGCGCAGGATGATCGGGCGGCCGTACTTGGTCTCGCCGATCTGAAAGAACGGGGTGTCGAACCCGGCTTCGATGAAGTTGCCTTCGGGATAGATCAGGAACAATCGCGGCTCCATCCCCTTGATCTGGCCGGCGACGATCATCGAGGCGGTGAACGAGGGCGTGGAGGCCTCTTCACCCGCATTCTCGTTGCGGCACTGGGCGATCGTCTCACGCAGCAGCTTGCCGACGATCGTCGCCACCTGAAACATCGAATCGGCTTCGAGCAGCGAATTGTGCCGTTCCGAGATCGCCTTGTTGCGCTCTTCCAGCTGGCTGATCACGCCTTGCGTGGTGGCGAGGTTGCCCGCGGTCATCACCGCGATGATCCGCTCGCCCGGGACCGACCACGAATGCATCTTGCGGAAGATCGAGATGTTGTCGACGCCCGAATTGGTGCGGGTGTCGCTCATCAACACCAAGCCCTTGTCGAGCATCATTCCAACACAATAGGTCACGCTGCGAATCCCCTTGGGACAGCGCTACTGTTCGATCCGCTGCTGTTCAACCGCCAGCCGCACTTCAAGCACAGTTTCCCCCGCTCCGTAGCTGAGCCCGGTGATCGGTGCAGCCTCGCCGTAGTCACGTCCGGTGGCGACGCGGGCATAGCGTTCGTCCGGGCTGATCCGGTTGGACACATCGAACCCGACCCAGCCGAGCATCTCGACGTGCGCCTCGGCCCAGGCGTGGCCGGCTTCCTGCTCGATCCGGTCGTTCATCATCAGGTAGCCCGAGACATAGCGCGCCGGAATGCCGAGCGACCGTGCCGCGCCGAGGAAGATGTGGACGTGATCCTGGCAGACACCCAAGCCCAGCGCGGCCGCTTCCTCGCCGGTGGTGTGCACCGCAGTCTCGCCGGTGGCATAGGGAACCTGCGCCAGCACGGTTGCAGACAGTTCGTGCAGCAGCGCCAGCACCTTGTTACGCGGTGTGGTCAGCGAGCTGGCGATCGCGCGGACTTTCGGCCCGGGACGGGTGAGCGGGGTCTGCGCTAGGAACGACCATAGCGGCATGTGGCCGGAATGCTGTCCGATCACCCCGGCGTTATCCGCGGTATCGACCGTCCCGCTACACCGCACCTCCAGTACACGCGCGCCCGCTTCGACCGAGATCAGCGCGGTGCGATTGTGATTGTGATCGTCATATTCGACCTCGATCCGCGCCCCGGTGAGGTCCATGGTCCAGTCGAGTACCTTCTGCCCCTGGGTGTTCTTCGGGGTGAGCCTGAGCCGCTGCAAACCGTGCGCAACTGGCCGCGAGAATTCGTACCGGGTGGTATGCTCGATCCGCAGCCTCACGCGTAGAACCTGTAATCGCGCTCGATCGCCTGGGCCACCTGGCGGTTGCTCGCGATGAAGTCCTGGATGAACTGATGGAGACCGGCTTCGAAGATCGCCTCGATCGTACATTCGTGGAACCGGCTGCTGACCCCGCGCAGCACTTCATGCGAGCTGCTTTCATGCCCGTACTGGTGCGCGAGGCCCCGAAGGTTGGATTGCAACTTGTCGAGACAGAAGTTGAGGCTGCGCGGAAAGCGCCGGTCAAGCAGCAGGAACTCGGCGATGCCCTTGGGATCGATCGACCCGGAGTTGAGCCAGCGATAGGCCCGCTCACCCGAAACAGAGCGCAGCACGGATTCCCACTGCACATTGTCGAGCCGCGAGCCGACCCAGGCGAGCGAGGGCAGGAGCACGTAATACTTCACGTCGAGGATCCGTGCGGTGTTGTCGCCGCGTTCGATGAAGGTGCCGATGCGGAAGAAATTGAAGTTCTCGCTGCGCAGCATCGAACCGTCGATCGCACCCCGGACCAGCATCGCCTGGCGGCGAATCACGCCCAGCACCTGGCCCAGCGCCGCCTCGCGCACCGGGCGCGAGAGCAGCTCGCGAATCACCATCCAGCTTTCATTGACCGCTTCCCAGACTTCGCGGGTGAGTGCGGTGCGGACCGATCGCGCGGAGGTGCGCGCACCTTCGATCATCGACAAGACCGAGCCGGGATTGTTGCGGTCGCGCAGCAGGAAGTTCCACACCTGCACCCCGGTATAGGTGCCGTTATAGAGTTCGTACTGGGCGGTGTGGCCGACCGTGGACACCACCGAACGCCATTCCTGCTGGCTGGTCACCAGATCGCGGGTCAAGGCGATCCGGAAGCCCGCCTCGATCAGGCGCGCGGTGTTCTCGGCCCGCTCGAGATAGCGGCCCATCCAGAACACCCCGTTGGCGGTCCGCCCTAGCATCAGAGGAGCCCCTCCCCTTCAGGGGAGGGGTTGGGGTGGGGCCTCTCCCACCTGAGCGGCGCTGCCTCGACCGCCAGCGAGATAGCCGTCAGCACTCCGTCAAGGTTGTGCATGACGTCATGATTGGTCACGTGAAGCACATCGAACCCAAGCCGGCTTAGCGCCGCGTCACGGCGGCGGTCTGTTTCGAAATCATGCGTTTCACCATCCACTTCGACGATGAAGGCCTTCTGCGGGCACATAAAGTCGGCAATGAAGGGGCCGATATTCGCTTGCCGTCTGAACTTGTTCCCTCCCAGCTGGGAATTGCGCAACTGTTGCCACAATCGCTGTTCCGGCGCGGTGAGCTCGCGGCGCATTTCGCAGGCAAAGCTTTTCAGATCAACCAAGCGTGCAGCCGAGATTCCCCACCCCCTGCCCCTCCCCTGAAGAGGAGGGGAGTTCGTCCGAATTGCTTCGTCGGTCGGAGTGAGATGGGCCGCCATCAGTCCGCCAGCACCCAGGTGTCTTTGGTCCCGCCGCCCTGCGAGGAATTCACGACCAGCGAGCCCTGCTTGAGCGCCACCCGGGTGAGCCCGCCCGGAGTGATCTCGATCCCCTTGGGCGAAACCAGCACGAAGGGCCTGAGATCGACGTGACGCGGGGCGAGGCCAGCCTTGGTCAGGATCGGCACGGTTGACAGTGCCAGCGTGGGCTGCGCGATGTAATTGTCCGGCCGGGCGCGCAGCTTGACGGCAAATGCCGCGATCTCTTTCTTCGATGAGGTCGGCCCGATCAGCATGCCATAACCGCCCGAGCCGTGGACTTCCTTGACCACCAGTTCGGCCAGGTTGTCGAGTACGTAGGCCAAGCTGTCCGCCTCGCCGCAACGCCAGGTCGGGACGTTGGCGAGCAGCGGCTTCTCGCCGGTATAGAACTCGACGATCTCGGGCATGAACGAATAGATCGCCTTGTCGTCGGCGATGCCGGTGCCGGGCGCATTGGCGATGGTGATCCCGCCGGCGCGGTAGATGTCCATGATCCCGGGCACGCCGAGCCGGCTGGCGGGGTTGAAGGTCAGCGGATCGAGATAATCGTCATCGACCCGGCGATAGAGCACATCGATCGGCTCGAACCCGCGCGTGGTGCGCATCGCGACGCGGCCATCGACCACGCGCAGGTCGCTGCCCTCGACCAGCTCAGCACCCATCTGGTCGGCCAGAAAGGCGTGTTCAAAGTAGGCCGAATTATGGATCCCCGGCGTGAGCACCGCGACTGTCGGGCGGCCCTCCGCATTACCCAGCGTGGCTTCCGGAGCGCAGGCGGCCAGGCTTTCCGCCAGCCGCCGCGGGTAGTCCTGCACCGGGCGCACGTCCATCGCGGTGAACAGTTCGGGGAACATTGCCATCATCGTCTCGCGGTTCTCCAGCATGTAGGAGACCCCCGATGGCGTGCGGGCGTTGTCTTCGAGCACCATGAATTCGTCAGGCCCGGTGCGCACCAGGTCGATCCCGACGATGTGGGTATAGACCCCGCCGGGCGGGATCATCCCCATCATCTGCGGCAGAAATGCGGCGTTTTTCGAGATCAGGCTGAGCGGAACCCGTCCCGCGCGGATGATTTCCTGACGGTGGTAGATGTCATGCAGAAACGCGTTCAATGCGCGGACCCGCTGCTCGATCCCCTTGACCAGCTTGCGCCATTCCGCCGCAATGATGATCCGCGGCACCATGTCGAACGGGATCAGCCGCTCTTCCCCGGCATCGTCGCCATAGACGTTGAAGGTGATCCCGGTCTTGCGGAAGAAGGTCTCCGCCTCAATCCCCTTGCGCCGCATCATCGCCGGATCCTGGCGGTGGTACCAGTCGCAATAACTCTCGTAACCGCCACGCACGCCGCCATCGGCGGTGTGCATCTCGTCAAAGCACGAGGCGGCGTCAGGCATCTGAATTTTCCCGGTTCACGCCGCGAAAACTGCCCGAAGGCAGCGCGGAGTCAAGCGGCGAATGCTGCACCTGCGAAAGTTGCGACACAGAGCTTGGCCGACTTTACTGCGATTTAACCCGACCAAGCCTAAGCTCATCAAAACCAGACAGGAATACGCATTCATGCAACGTCCCCAATTCGGCCAGCGCGGGATCACGGTCAACGGTGAAGCGGTCAATATCGCGGCCAGCGTGGCGCGCTCGGTGTCGCAGCAGGCGCCAAGCACAGAGAGCGAGCGGGTTGGCCCACTCAAGATCTTCGGCATTCTCTTCATTACCTTCATCTTCCTCGCGTGGCTCGAGGCGTTGCTTTCGGGTACTTCGCTGATCACGCCGATCAGCCAGACACTGCTGTGGTCGCTGCGCGGGATCGGGCTCGTGGTCGGCATCGGTGCCGCGGTGGTGGTGGTGTTCGGCGTGGCCGACGGCTCGCTGCTGCGCCGCGGGGCTACGCTGCTGTTCTTGCCGTTCATGTTCGCCTGGGGCTTTGGCGGGATCGCCTACCGGATCAGCGACTGGACCGAATTCGGCTTTTCCAGCCAGCCGTTCGAGCAGACGCAGTATCCGATCGACTCGATCAGTCACGGCCGCCGGGGGGCGCGCAACACGATCCAAATTGATCCGTTCGACACCGGCGACACCACCGTCATTCCGATCAGTTATGACCAGTATCGGGATCTGCTCAAAGCCAGCGCGGACAGCTGCGTGACGGTGATGCAGCGCAAGTCGGCATCGGGCGCGATCGAAATCCAGACCAACGGCCGCTACGTGTTGAGCACCCCCGGAGAGGTGCCGGTCAGCCGTTGCGGGTTCGATCAAGCGGAGGCCGAGCCAACCCCGAAGGGATCGAGCAATCCCTGGAGCAAGGACTGACCAAGCGGATGTAAACCGTCCCGATTGGGCCAGGCGCTGCTCAAACGTAGCCGAGCTGGCGCCCGATATAGATCAGCACCATTGCGCCGAGGATCGACCATACAAGCCCGGCCGGATGCATGCGTCCATCAGCCGTCTTGTTCACCATCGACCCGATGAAGCCGGCCACGAACGACCCGGCAATGCCGAGCACGGCGCTCATCAGCAGGCCCAGGTCCACCGGGCCGGGATAGAAGAACCGCGCCAGAAGGCCCACGACCAGGCCGACCACCGCCATGACTACATAGTTCATCGATTTTCCCCTCTTCCTTGCCCGTCCACGGGACCCGGCGTCGAACGCGCCGGGCTGGGGGAAAGCGACACCACGGCTTGGCCCAAGTCAAGCGTTACGTAACGTTACTTGGTGCAGTCCGCCACACGCGTGGTGGTGACGACTTCCTCGATATGGATCTTGCGTCCGCCGCCCATCGTCATGTCCGAGGTTGAGGCGACGACGGTGCCGGTGTCGGTATAAGTCCCTTTGCCCACTGCGGTCAGCGTGCCCTTGCCCAACTGGCAGGACATCGCGGTATCGACGGTGCCGCCGGCCACGTCGAACTTGTTGAACTGGCATTTCCCTTTCGCCATGTGCGCTTTCATTGCCTCGGCGCCCTTGGCGGCGTCTTCGGCGGAGAGGCAATAAGTCATCGGCTTGTTCGCCATGGAGCCCTTGACGCCTGCCGCGACCGCCTCAGGCATTCCGGGCATGTCGAACGCCTTGATGTCTATCTTGGCCTGATAGAGCCCGGGCTGCATATGGACCGACGACAACGCGGCGGCGGCCTGTTCAGGGGTCGATCCGCCCGTAGCTGTAGCCGTGCCCGAACCGGATCCGGCCTTGTTGCAGGCAGTGAGCGCCAGCGCGGCGGCGAGCGGCAGGACTATGACGAGGCGCATGCAGATTCCCTTCCCGAAGAACGATCCGATACAAGCTTATCAAGCCCGTACCGCGCTGCCAATCACGCTTGTTGGCTGTGACCATGCGCCGCAACCCGGCCTTGCCGTAGGGGCAGCGGGGCAGGCCCGGAAATCCGTGCAAATCCGGCTTGCAGCGGGGGGTTTCCTGCGCCTATCGTGGCTCCAAACAGACCCTTGGGAGACCTGTCATGAACCTTGATTTCAGCGCCAAAGACATCGCCTTCCGCGATGAGGTTCGCGCCTTCATCGCCGAGAACTATCCGTCGACCTTGCGCGGCAAGCAGGATGAGGGCGACGAGCTGTCGAAGGAAGACTTCCTCTCGTGGCACAAAGTGCTCGCCAAGAAGGGCTGGGTCGCTCCCGCATGGCCGGTCGAATATGGCGGCACCGGCTGGTCGCAGACCCAGCGCTATATCTGGTCGGAAGAAACCGCACGGGCAGATTGCATCCGCCTGATGCCGTTCGGCCTGGCGATGGTCGGCCCGGTGATCTACACCTTCGGCACGCCGGAGCAGAAGGCCAAGTTCCTCCCCCGCATCCTGTCGGGCGAGGATTGGTGGTGCCAGGGCTATTCCGAGCCCGGCGCCGGCTCCGATCTCGCCTCACTGCGGACCAAGGCAGTCCGTGATGGCGACGATTACGTGGTCAACGGCCAGAAGACCTGGACCACGATGGCGCAGCATGCTGACTGGGGCTTCTTCCTCGTCCGCACCGACAACGACGCGAAAATGCAGGAAGGGATCAGCTTCCTCCTGATCGACATGACGAGCCCGGGGATCGAAGTGCGTCCGATCATCACGCTGGGCGGCGAGCACGAGGTCAACGAGGTGTTCCTCGACAATGTCCGTGTGCCGGTGGCCAACCGCGTTTACGAAGAGAACAAGGGCTGGACCTGCGCCAAGTTCCTGCTCGCGCACGAACGCGTCGGGATTGCCGGGGTCGCCTCGTCGAAGCGCGGCGTGGAGAAGGTCAAGGCCATCGCCGCGACCGAGATGGACGGCGACCGCTCGCTCCTCGCCAACCCGTTCTTCAAGCGCAAGGTGGCCGAGCTCGAGATCGATCTGGCCGCGCTTGAATATACCGAGCTGCGCACGCTCGCCGGGATGGCCGCAGGCAACAATCCCGGGCCGGAAAGCTCGGTGCTCAAGATCAAGGGCAGCGAGATCCAGCAGCGGCTGACCGAGCTGACGCTCGAGATGGCGGGGCACTACGGCGCCCCCTACTTCCGCGGATTTGGCGAAGGCGACAACGAGCACCCGATCGGTCAGGAATGGGCCAACCGCGCCGCGCCGACCTATTTCAATGCGCGCAAGACCACGATCTACGGCGGATCCAACGAGATCCAGCGCAACGTCATCGCCAAGATGGTGCTCGGTCTCTGACCCTGTAACCCGCGACAAGGAATGATAGAATGGACCTGAGCACCACCGAAACGCAGGGCATGCTGCGCGAAACCCTCGCGCGGTTCCTCGCCGATACCTACACCTTCGATGCCCGCCAGAAGATGCTGGCGAGCGCCGAAGGCCGCGATCCGGGCATCTGGCGCGCGCTGTCGAGCGAGCTGGGCCTGACCTGCGCGCCCTTCGCCGAAGAGCTGGGCGGCATGGGCGGCGGCGCGATCGAAAACCAGATCATGATGGAAGAGCTGGGCAAGGTCATCGCAATCGAGCCGTGGCTCCAGACCGTGGTCGCGGGCGGCGGCGCGCTCAAGGCGGCGGGTGGACCGCTCGCCGAAGCGACCATCCCGGCGATCATCGCGGGCGACTGCGTGATCGCCTTTGCCTATGCCGAGCCGCAGGGCCGCTACAACCTGGCTGACATCGGCACCACCGCCAAGAAAGACGGCACGGGCTACGTGCTCAATGGCCACAAGGGCGTGGTCTATGCCGCACCCTGGGCGACCCACCTGCTCGTCACCGCACGGACCGGCGGCAGCCGGCGTGAGCGCGAGGGGGTCGAGCTGTTCCTGGTCGACGCCAAGGCCAAGGGCATTTCGCGCCGCGATTATCCCACCGTTGACGGCTTCCGTGCCTCCGAAGTCTACTTCGAGAACGTCAGTATCCCGGGCGAAGCGCTGCTTGCCGGCGGGATCGACCTGATCGAGCAGGTCGTCGACGAATGCACCGTCGCGGTCTGCGCCGAGGCGACCGGGATCGGCCGCACGATGCTCGCCCAGACGCAGGAATATGCCGGGCAGCGCAAGCAGTTCGGCCAGCCGATCAGCAAGTTCCAGGTCCTTCAGCACCGCATGGCGGACATGCTGGTCGAGGCGGAACAAATTGCCTCGATGGCCCTGATGGGCACGCTGCGGCTCGACGAACCGGCGGCGGCGCGCAAGGCGGCGGTCTCGATGGTCAAGGCCAAGGTCGCGCGCTCGATCAGGTTCATCGGCCAGAACGCGGTGCAGACTCACGGCGGGATCGGGATCACGATGGAACTGGCGATCGGGCACTACTTCAAGCGCGCGACGATGATCGAAGGCCAGTTCGGCAGCGCCGACTATCACCTTGAGCGGTTCGAAGCGCTGACTTACGCGGCCTAGGACGCATTGCGGTGCGCCGGGCAGTTCTGTTCGGCGCGGGCGGCGGGATCGGCGTGGCGCTTGGCCAGGCGCTCGCCGCCGATCCGGCCTATGCCGAAGTGTGGCTCGGCGCGCGTTCGGCGCTGCCCGTGCCCGCCAGCCCCAAAGTCCGCACCTTCCGCTTCGACAGCGATGACCAGCCCAGCCTCGCTGCTGCGGCCGCACTGATCGGCGGTGAACTCGACCTGGTGTTCGTCGCCAACGGCCTGCTCCACCGCGAAGACCTGCCGCCGCCAGAGAAGAGCTACCGCAGCCTCGACCCCGCAACGATGGCCGAGCTGTACCGCGCCAACGCGATCGGCCCGGCCATGATCGCCAAGCACTTCCTGCCGCTGCTCCCCCGCTCACGCCGCGCGGTCTTTGCGGTGCTCTCGGCGCGGGTCGGCTCGATCGGCGATAACCGGCAGGGCGGCTGGCATTCGTACCGCGCCGCCAAAGCCGCGCTCAACATGCTGGTCGCCAACTTCGCGATCGAGCTGAAGCGCAGCCACAGCCAAGCGGTGGTCGCCGCGCTGCACCCTGGCACCGTCGACACCCCGCTCAGCCGCCCGTTCCAGCGCGGCCTGCCCGAGGGGCAAGTGCAAAGCGCGGACGACGCAGCGCAGGCGCTACTCGCCACCCTCGAGAACCTCACCCCCGAACAATCCGGCGGGCTCTTCACCTCGGACGGCACCCGCCTCCCCTGGTAGACCGCGCTCAGGTGTGCGCGGCGGCCACAATCGGACCGGCCACCCCGCTCTGCACCAGCACCGCCGTCTTCAGCCCAGGCTGCCGGGCCGCAGGCAGGTTCCAATGCTGCGTCCCGCCGCCGAACTTGCCCAGCAGCGTGAATTCGCGGACCACGTTGCGGTGCGGCAGCGTGCGGCCACCGTTTTCCCCGGCCCGAATCGGGATTTGCACGATCTTGGGATCATACCGCACCAGATAGACCGAGCTTGCCGGGGCCGTGCCGCTCACCACCGCCTGCCCGTCGCTCAGGGTCAGCTTGAGCGCATCGCCATCGCGGGCATATTTCTGCAGCGCCCCTTCGACCTCGCCGCGCTGTCCACCGACCACGTCGCCGCGCCCGTTGACCACCACTTGCGGAGTGAACACCCCGTCATGATGAAGCGCATCGGCATAGGCATGCTGGCGCGCGGTGAAGGCCGGCTGGGCGTAGGTATCCTTCCAGCCGAGATAATCCCAATAGGTCACCTGCCATGACAAGGTCAGGATGTCGGGCTTGTCGGCCAGCGCCAGAACATTGGCATTGGCCGGCGGGCACGACGAGCAGCCCTGGCTCTGGAACAGTTCGACGACTTGCAGACCATGCGCAGCGGCAGCAGGGGCTACCGGTGCAGCCGAGCCCGCACTGCACGCGGCCAGCGCGGCGCTGATCAGGGCGACGAGCCCCGGGCGGGCAATCGCGGCAAGGTGTGTCATCGGCTTGGTCTCCGTCGGATGGGTCACCGGCTGGTTCGCCGGCCCCGCCCGATCGGTTACATCAGCACCCCCAGGTGCAGCTCAGCGCCGCGCCGCC
>JANOAD010000179.1:0-3544 GCA_031410955.1 Novosphingobium sp.
AGGATCCTGTCTCGGTTCGGCTGAGCCGCGCGAGGAGGAGATCGCGCGCGGCGGTGGCTTGATGCACCGCTTCGTTGCTGCCGCCGCGATCCGGATGGACCTGGGCCAGCAAGCGGCGGTGCGCCTCTGTTATGTCGGTGCGCGACGCGCTGCGATCAACCCCCAACAGCGCGCGCGCCATGGCTTCATTTTGCGATCGCTCGCTCTCCTGCATCAACTGCCATGGCCAACGTCCACTCAGCCATTTGGTTGCAAGGCTGGCCAGCAAAGCGAGGATCAGCAACTTGCCCATGCTGGTCAGCTCGCCGCGGCGAGCGCGAGTTCGGGCGCGGGGCTCGCCGGCATCGGCAAATTGAGCGCCGCAAGCAGTGCGCGCAGTTCCTGCCGCGCAACCAGGTGGCTGGTGCCCAGTTCGCCCAAATGGCCCTTGTCGAGCAGGGTCAGGCCCGAGGGAAACAGTTCGCGGTAGATTACCCGCTCGGAAAGCCCGCTGGCAATGCGGAAGCCGACCCGTTTCGATAGCTCGGTCAAAGCCCCGTCGAGCCGCTTCATGTTGCGCGCTTCGCTGTGCTGGGTGCGGTTGCGCACCACCACCCAGTCCATCTCGCGGCGGCGCCCACCTGTTTGAACATCGGTGAGCGTGGTCATCGCCCGCTTCTTGCGTGCCTCCCAGATCAGCTCGGCGTAGAACGACAGCTTGCGGACCTTGAAGGTTTCGGCATCGACCTGCCCGATCAGGTCGAAATCGACGAAGCTGTCATTGAGCGGGGTGACCAGGGTATCCGCAGCCATGGCCACGTGGCGGGCAAAGAGATCATCGCGTCCGGGCGTATCGAAGATCAGGAAGTCCGCATGTTCGCTCAGCTCCGCAATCTGCGCCTCAAGCTGCTCCAGCGTGTCACCGGTGAATACCTCGATCCGGGCGTTGGGCAGCTTGATCGCACGGCGGCGCTCGGTCTCGGCGCGGTTTTCGAGATAGCGGTGCAACGTGCGCTGGCGCGGGTCGAGATCGAGCGCGGCGACTCGCGCGCCCTGGTAAGCGAGCGCGATGGCGACGTGCACCGCGGTGGTCGACTTGCCGGTGCCGCCCTTTTCGTTGGCGAAGACGATGCGATGCGGGCCGGAATTCGAAGTCACTGGGTTTGTTGAACCTGCTTGTTGCTGTTGCGGCGGCCTGCTGTGCCCCTTAATGGGCGGGCAGCGGGCAGCCGCAGCAACCTAGCCCAAGGGGACAGACCCGTGCAAACAGTGACGCAGCTTGATCCACTGCGCCGTGCCGTCGATGCCCTGAAGGCTGATGGCCCGCTGGCCCTGGTCCCGACCATGGGGGCGCTGCACGAAGGCCACCTGACCTTGGTACGCGAGGCCATGGTGCGCGCCACGCACGTCGTCGTTTCGATCTTCGTCAACCCACGCCAGTTCGGGGCGAACGAGGATCTCGATCGGTATCCACGCCAGCCGGCCGCCGATTCAGCCGTGCTCGCGGCGGAAGGGGTGAGCCTGGTGTGGGCACCCGAGCCGGCGACGATGTACCCTGATGGCTATGCCACCAGCGTCTCGGTCGGCGGGCTCAGCGACGGCCTGTGTGGCGCCGCACGCCCGGGCCATTTCGAAGGGGTGGCGACGGTGGTGTGCAAGCTGTTCAACCAGGTTCGGCCCGATCTGGCGCTGTTCGGCGAGAAGGACTGGCAGCAGCTGGCGGTGATCCGCCGCATGGCGCGCGACCTCGACCTGACCCAGCCTTTTGCCGACGCGATCATCGGGGTGCCGACGGTGCGCGAGGCCGATGGGCTGGCGCTGTCATCGCGCAATGCCTACCTCACTCCCGAACAGCGCGCAGCGGCGGCTGCGCTGCCGCAGGCCCTGCGCTGGGCGGCCGGAGAAATTGCGCGGGGTGCAGCGGTCGAATCCGTCCTGCACGAGGTCGAAGAGCTGCTGCTGTCAGGCGGGTTCGACAGTATCGATTATATCGCCTTGTGCGACGCCCAAAGCCTGGCTCCGATTGCGGCATTGAGCGGAAGGCCGGCCCGCCTGTTGGTCGCGGCGCGGATCGGCAAGACCCGGCTGATCGACAATATGGCGGTCTGACCGCCTGCCTGATTGGCGAATTTGTCCAAGTATTTGCAGGTCTTCGGTGGCATCAAGTGCGCAGGCAGCCGGCCAAGGGCCTGGCTACCGGGGGTTGGGCGGGTTTGCTGGATAAGCAGGCCCGCCCTATTCGCTCTGGCTGGAAAATGGTGGAGCGGGTAGCGGGAATCGAACCCGCATAGCCAGCTTGGAAGGCTGGTGCTTTACCACTAAGCTATACCCGCGGGTGGCCAAGGCCCCATGCGACGGGTCCTGTGCGGCGGCTCCTATGCGGCAGCTGCGCCGCGCGGTCAATCCGAACCGAACAGCAAAAGGCCCCCGAACCGGCGGTCCGGAGGCCTTCTGGCATTGCGATGCTTAAGCGCGCCTAGTGCTTCGTGCCCGACCAGATGTTGCGGTAAGCCATGAAGCCCAGCGCGGTCACGAACAGCATCAGTCCGACCCACATGAAGCCGGTCTGGTGACGCGCTTCAAGCTTGGGCTCGGCGGTCCAGACGAGGAACGCGGAAACGTCCTTGGCCATCTGGTCCTTGGTCGCCTTGGTGCCGTCCGAATAGGTCACCAGATCGTCCGAAGCGAGCGGCGGCGTCATCGCGATGTTGAGGTTCGCGAAGTACGGATTGTAATGCAGGCCATTGGCTTCGCTCGGGACAGTGAAGTCCTTGTACTTCGCGGTCAGCGCTGCCGGGACCGGAGCATAACCGGTAATCAGCGAATAGACATAGGCCGCGCCGCCCTCACGGGCCTTGGTGATCAGCGAGAGATCGGGCGGAACGCCCTTGCCGCCGTAAACGACCGGCGGGAAGTGGTCCGAAGGCAGGCCCGGGCGATCCTTGACTTCACCGCTCAGCGGATCCTTGGCGTTGATCGTTGCCTTGGCCGCAATCGCCTTGATCGCCTTCTCGCTGTAGCCGAGATCGGTCAGATCGCGATAGGCGACGTGCTTGAGGCTGTGGCATTGCGCACAGACGTTCGAATAGACCGCGTAGCCGCGCTGCAGCTGCTGCTTGTCGAACTTGCCGAACGGGCCGTCGCTCGACAGCGACAGCGCCTTGGGATGCTCCTCGTGGAATTCCTTCTCGGCACTGATGGGCAGGCCATCGGTGGCGAAGGCGATCGTGTCGATGGTCATCGACCAGAGCAGGCCCAGGATGAAGAAGACACCGGCGAGGATGGACAAGATGCGGATCATGGCTTTGTTCTTTCGCTCTTTCCGGGTTCAGGCCTTGGCCGCCAGCGCGGCCTGCCCATCGTGGCCAAGCACCGATTCGGTGATCGAGAAGGGCAGCGGCTCGGGCCGTTCGATCGAGGATACGATCGGCACGATGATGAAGAAGTGGGCGAAGTAGTAGATCGTCGCGAGCTGCGCGATCAGGATGTAGGGCTGTTCCGGCGGCGAGACACCGCAGTAACCCAGCACCAGCACGTCAAGCACCAGCGCCCAGAAGAACTTGCG
>JANOAD010000180.1:0-11209 GCA_031410955.1 Novosphingobium sp.
GCAACCTGATCGCCGAAAAGCGCGCCGCCAGCCGGGATTTCGAGCGAGCCGAAACCGACTTCCTCAAACACGCGCAGGAGGCGATCAATCCCGCGGTCAGTGAGGACGACGTGCAGGAGATGCTGATCCAGCACATCCTGACCGAGGACATCTTCGCCAAGGTGTTCGACAACCCCGATTTCCACCGCCAGAACAATGTCGCCAGCGAGCTGTACAAGCTGGAGGAAAAGCTGTTCGCGCGGGGCGAGAAATCGACGCTGCTGCGCGCGCTCGCGCCGTACTATTCGGGCATCGCCAGCACCGCGGCGGTGATCTCAACCCATTCGGAAAAGCAGGGTTTCCTCAAGGGGCTCTACGAGAATTTCTACAAGGTCTACAACGCCAAGGCGGCCGACCGGCTGGGGGTGGTTTATACCCCCGGTGAGATAGTGCGGTTCATGATCCGCAGCGCCGATTGGCTGTGCGAGAAGCATTTCGGCAAAAACCTGATCGATCGCGGCGTCGAAATCCTCGATCCAGCCACCGGCACCGGCACTTTCATCGTCGAGCTGCTCGAAAGCTTTCGCGGCCACGGAGACAAGCTGCGGCACAAATACAAGGAAGAGCTGCACGCCAACGAGATCGCGATCCTGCCTTATTACGTCGCCAACCTGAACATCGAGGCGACCTATCAGGCGATCACCGGGCAGTTTGCGGAGTTCGAGAATCTGTGCCTGGTCGATACCTTGGACAACGTCGATGCGCTGGGCATCCATGCCGGTCATCAGTTCGATCTGCTCGGGTCCTTGAGCGACGAAAACATCGAGCGGATCAAGCGCCAGAACCGCCGCAAGATCAGCGTGATCATCGGCAACCCGCCTTACAATGCCAACCAGCAGAACGAGAACGACAACAACAAGAACCGCACCTACGCGCACATCGATAAGCGCATCAAGGACACTTACATCAAGGCCAGCACGGCGCAGAAGACCAAGCTTTATGACATGTATGCGCGGTTTTATCGCTGGGCGAGCGACCGGCTGGGTGATGAAGGTGTGTTGGCGTTTGTGACTAACCGGAGCTTCATCGACAGTCGGACGTTTGATGGGTTTAGGAAGCTGGTAGCGAGTGATTTTCAAGAAATCCGGATTGTCGACCTCGGCGGCGACGTTCGGGCTAATCCGAAATTGTCCGGCACGACGCACAACGTCTTTGGAATTCAGACAGGTGTAGCAATCGCCTTCCTTGTCAGGAAAAAGGGCGAGGCTGGATGCAAAATCACGTATGGACGAAGGCCGGAATTAGAGATTTCTGAGGACAAGCTCGCATTCTTGGCTGCGACTGCGCTGGATGCCGCGTCTGGCACTGTCATCAAGCCCGACCCAAATGGTACATGGATCAATCAGGGTTCGGAATCCTTTGGCGAGCTACTGCCACTAGCTCCACGTTCAGTTAGCGGATCCTTCCGTAGTTCGATCTTGAGCGCCACTTCGTCCGGAGTTTTGACTGGTCGAGATGATTGGGCGGTGTCACGAGACTACAACGAAGCGAAGATTCTGGCAGTCGAATTTGGCAACCGTTTCAATGGTCTAGCGGATAAGAGAGCATTTGAAAGCCAAGACATAAAGTGGTCGCGGAATCTCAAACGTCACGCTCAAAGGGGTAAGCGGTTTAAGTTGCAGGATGAGAAAATTGTTCCCTACTCATTTAGGCCGTTCACGGAACGGCTACTGTATGCAGACCCGCTACTGGCCGATGAACTTGGAAAGTTGGAAGAGTTTTATCCGAGTGGGATCGAGAACCCATCGATTGTCATAAATTTTGGTCCGAGATTGCCATTCTCAGCTTTGACCACATTGCGTCTGCCTAGCTATAGTTTCTTTGTTGCAGACCCTGCGCACTATTTACCGCGCTACCGCTACACCAAATCCGGTGAGCGGATCGACAACATCACCGACTGGGGCCTCAACCAGTTCGTCAAGCATTACGGCAAAAAAGGCGTCACCAAGGACGCGATCTTTGCCTATTGCTATGCCGTCCTCCACGATCCGCTCTACCGCGAGAAATACGCGCTGAACCTCAAGCGCGAATTCCCGCGCATTCCGTTTTATCCCGATTTCGCCAAATGGGCGGCGTGGGGTGAGGCGCTAATGGCGCTGCATATCGGCTATGAGCGTGTCGATCCGTGGCCAATGAATCGGATTGAAACACCGGCCAAACGCGCCGAAAGCACGCATCCTAAGCCGGTGCTTAAATCGCATCGCGATATGGGCAGCGTGGTGGTCGATGCCGATACGCAGCTGACCGGCATTCCCGCAGAGGCGTGGACCTATCGCCTTGGCAATCGCTCGGCGATCGATTGGGTGCTGGATCAGCACAAGGAAAAGAAGCCGCGCGACCCGACCATTGCGGCGAAGTTCAACACCTATCACTTTGCCGATTACAAGGAGAGCATGATTGAGCTGCTCGCCAAAGTGGTGCGGGTCAGTGTTGAGACGGTGGCAATTACCGAAGCGATGCGCGGGCTGGATCGCGCGGGCTGGGAATAATTTCCCCCGGGGCGGGGAATAGAGCTTTGCACCGAAAAACCTGCGCCTTCGAGTCTCCCCCAGAGGGGGAGGTGGCCCGCCGCAGGTGGGTCGGTGGGGGGCGAGCGAGTAGGTGCGCGATAGCGCGTAGACGCTGGCGCGGCTTTTTGTTGTTGAGCCCCCTTCCGTCTCGCTGCGCGAGCCACCTCCCCCAGAGGGGGAGTTTCTTGGAGAGCGGGCCCCTCCCACGCCGCCTCGGAATTCCCCCGAGTCGCGCCCCTTCCACCCCCTCTCACCCCGCAAATGCTGCGCTGCAGCACGCTTAACGCGCTTCTTTACCGCTGAAATCGCCCGTTTCACCGATTCCTGTGTGCAACTGCGGAACGATCTGTCACTCTGGGCATTGGAGGAGCAGTGCCGCGCTTTCGGGGTGACCGATGTACCAGGACTGCAATCTGACCTTTGAACCCGTGAAGGAAGCCAGCGCTTCCGTCATTCCGCTCTTCTCGGCCCGCGTCTGGACGGCGGTGCAGGGCCGGGCGGCGTTGCGGGTGGCGCTGATCGGCACCTATGTGCCGCGCAAGTGCGGGATCGCGACCTTTACTTCCGATGTGGTGAGCCAGCTTTCCGCGCATGAGCCGGATGTGGCGGCGAGCGTCTATGCGCTCGATGCGCCGGCGCGGGCGGGGGACTATCCTGCGGGCATTGCGGTGATCGATCCGGAGAGCCGCGAGGCCTATCTCGCAGCGGCGCGCAGGATCAACGAAAGCGGGGCCGATGCGGTCTGGCTGCAGCATGAATTCGGGATCTTCGGCGGGGCTGACGGCGAGCTGGTGATCGAGCTGGTCGATGCGATTGCGGCGCCGCTGGTGGTGACCTTCCACACCGTGCTGGGCGAGCCTTCGGACAATCAGCAGCGCATCGTGCGCCACCTGCTGAGCCGCGCGAGCCGGGTGATGGTGATGTCGCAGCACGGGCGCGATCTGCTGGTGGAGCGCTATCACGCACCGCCCGCGCTGATCGAGGTGATCCCGCACGGCGCGCCGGACCGGCCGTTCGGGCGCGAGGCTGAATTCAAGGCCGCGCTTGGCCTGCCCTCGAAGCACGTGCTGATGACCTTCGGGCTACTCGGCCCGGGCAAGGGGCTGGAGCAGGTGATCGCGGCGCTGCCGGCGATCGTGTCGCGCTATCCCGATACGGTTTATCGGATCGTCGGCGCGACCCATCCCAACCTGGTGGCGCGCGAGGGCGAGAGCTACCGCGAAGGGCTGATGGCGCAGGCCGAGGCGCTGGGGGTGGCCGAGCACATCGTGTGGGACAACCGCTTCCTCGAGGTTGGCGAGCTGCTCGACCAGCTTGAAGCCTGCGATATCTACATCACCCCGTACCACAACCTGCAGCAGGCGACTTCGGGCACGCTGAGCTATGCCGTGGCCTTGGGCAAGGCGGTGGTTTCGACGCCTTACGTCCATGCGCGCGAGCTGCTGGCGGACGATGTCGGGGTGCTGGTTGCGCCGGGCTCGAGCGAGGCGATCGCTGCGGCGGTGCTCGGCCTGCTGGGTGATCCGGCGCGGATGGCGGCCACCAAGGCCCGCGCCTATGCCGCCGGGCGCACGACGATCTGGCCCGAATTCGCTCGGGCGACTGCCGCCATGCTGCGCCGCGCGGTGGTGCGCCGCGAGGCCGATCTGCCGCTCACCGCGACCCCCGGCCTCAGCGGGTTCCTCAGCATGTGCGACGGCACCGGGATCATGCAGCACGCGATCGGGATCGTGCCCGACCGCCGCCACGGCTATTGCCTCGATGACAACGCCCGCGCGCTGATGCTGATGAACCATGTTGGCGGGATGGACCGTTCCGAGCAGCTTGGCTGGAGCAGCACCTTTGCGAGCTTCGTCCAGCATGCCTGGAACCAGGATGGGGGCCACTTCCGCAACTTCATGAGCTTTGAGCGGACCTGGCTCGAGGCCAAGGGGTCGGACGATTCGAACGGCCGTGCGCTGTGGGTGCTGGGCGATACCTATGCCCATTCGCCGTTCGCGGACCTGCAGGCCTGGGCGCTCGACTGGTTCGACGTGACCCTGCACACGCTCGACAGCACCGACAGCCCGCGCGCGCTGGCCTTCGGCATGCTCGGCGCGGCGGTGGTCCAGCAGACCAGCGGCGGCCATGCCGGGGCCGAAGCGCTGCTGCAGCGCGGCGGCGATTTGCTGGCGCGCCTGCTCGCCGCATCGCGCCGGCCCGACTGGGCGTGGTTCGAGGCGGTGCTCGGCTATGACAACCCGCGGCTGCCGCAGGCGTTGATCGCGGCGGGGCATGTGCTGGACCGCGCCGATTGGCTCGCCGAGGGGCTCGCGACGCTGGACTGGATCGCCCAGCGGCAGACTTCGGCCAGCGGCCAGTTCCGCCCGGTTGGTTCGGAAAGCTTTGGCCTGCGCCACGACCAGCGCCCGTTCGACCAGCAGCCCTTGGAAGCACAGGCGGCGATCGAGGCCTGCGCTGCGGCATATGCGGTCGATCCGCAGGACCGCTGGCTGAGCCACGCCCGCGCCGCCTATGCCTGGTTCTTCGGCGCCAACGATCGCGGGGCATTACTTGCCGATATCACTACCGGACGGTGCCGAGACGGGGTAACCCCGCGCGGCGCGAATGCCAATTGCGGGGCCGAATCGATCCTTGCATTGCAGCTCGCGCACGTCACCATGCGCAATCTGGGTGCTGGCCTGGATGCAGCGCCAAGGATACGCGAAACGGGACATGAGCTTGCTGGATTTGACGGACCGACCGGTAGCGCGGTTGCGCATCCATGACCTCAGGCTGCACGCCGATCCGTCGCGCGTAGTCCTTCGGCCCTTCCACCTCGGCTGGCAGTCGGTTTCGGCGCCATCGGACCGGGCGCTGGCGTTGGTCGAAGATGTGGCCGCGCTGAGCGAGGACGTGGTCGCGGTCGAGCACGAGCGGGTGCTGCGCGATTTCGCCCAGCGCCACTGGCAGACCGAGCTCTTGTTCACCGAACGCTATGACGAGGTGAAGGACAACCTCGGGTTTGACGATGCGAACTTCTCCGCGGCGCGCAAGCAACTGATCGGGGCCTATTTCTGCCACGAATATACCTATGCCGCGGCGGCCTTGATGAACCCGTCGATCGTGCCGCATCCCGATCAGACCGGCATGTCCAAGGGGGCGGTCCGCTTCGTCATGTCGCTGCGCGCGGTGGGTGAGGGGCACATCTCCTCGATCGCCTTCCGCGAAGGCATCGCGCACAAGGACGGCACCTTCCAGCTGTGGCCGCAGGACCATTTCGCCACCGCCGCGCTGATCGACGATGCCTCGCTGACCGACGTCGACGCTGCGGTGATGGTCCACCGCCATGCCGAGAGCAACCTGTCGAACACGGTGATCTTCCCGATCACCGAGCTGCATCGCGGCGGGCTCGAGGACTTGCGGCTGGTGCAATATGACCATGCCGACGGCAGCCGGGAATGGATCGGCACCTATACCGCCTATTCGGGCAGCTCGATCCGCTCCGAACTGCTTCGCACCCGCGACTTTCGCAGCTTCCAGCTTGAGCCGATCCAGGGCGCGGCGGGGCGCAACAAGGGCATGGCGCTGTTCCCCGAGCGGATCGACGGCAAATACGTGATGATCGGGCGGCAGGACGGCAAGAACCTGTTCCTGCTGCGCTCGGACAGTCTTGAATGCTGGGACGATGAAGGCACATTCCTGATGGGGCCGGAGTTCCCGTGGGAGTTCATCCAGATCGGCAATTGCGGCAGTCCGATCAAGACCGCGGCCGGCTGGCTGGTGCTTACGCACGGCGTGGGCGCGATGCGCAAGTACGCGCTGGGCTGCGCGCTGCTTGACCTGAAGGACCCCAGCAAGGTTCTGGCGCGCAGCCGCGAGCCGCTGCTGACCGCCGAGGATGCCGATCGCTCGGGCTATGTCCCCAACGTGATCTATACCTGCGGCGCGCTGAAGGTGGGGGATGCGCTGCTGATCCCTTACGGCATCTCGGACAGCGCGGTGGGTTTTGCCTCGACCTCGGTCAAGGACCTGCTGGCGATGATGAACTAGCGCCATGAGCGCGGGGGGGACCAGCCATGCCGCAGTCCAGCAGGTGTTCGGCTGCGGAGCGGCGCTGGCCGATACGATCACCGCACTGGGCCGAGATGCCCAGCATCCGCGCGGCGCAGTGCTGTGGCCGCGCGGCGAGGATGCGGGCGATGCCGCCCTGCTCACGCTGGGCCGCGCTGCCGAGCTGGCCTATGGCCGCGACGGGGCGGTGCTGGTGCTCCACGCGCTGGTCGCGGGCGAGTTCTTCGGCGAGATCGTCGGTTCGGGCGCGTCGGGCGAAACCCGGGTTGAGGCGCTGTCCGACGGGGCCGCACTGCATTTTGCTCCCTCGGCGCTGGTCCGCCTGATGGAAAGCTATCCCACGGTGGCACTGGCCATGGCGCGGCACCTGTCGGCGCGGATCGCCGCGATGCGCCAGCGCATGCTGGAGACCGCGCTGCTGTCGGCTACGGGACGGATTGCGGCGGAACTGCTGCGCCAGTCGCGCGCTGCTGAGGACGGGGTGATCCGCCCACTCCCGGTCTGGTCAGAATTGGCGGTGATCGTCCAGTCGACCCGCGAAACGGTGTCGCGCACCGTCTCGGGCCTTGAAAAACGCGGCATCGTCAGCCGCACCCAGGGCGGCCTTGCGGTGGTGGCGCCGCACCGGCTGGAGGAGCTGGTCTACTGATCGGTCAGCACGTGGACCGGGCCATCCAGCTCGTCTTCCCACGGATAATAGAGCTCGCTGCCGCAGAGGCTGTCGCCGCGCGCGCGCAGCGTGACCGCAAGCGCATCGCTGGCTAGCACCGTGCCGCTCTGCGCCAGCGACGCGAGACGGCGGGCAAGGGCGGGGGCGCCGCCGAAGGGGACCCACGCACCGCTGGCAGGATCGGCAATGAGCGGCCCGATCGCGAGGTGCGCGCCGACTGCGACACTGCCGAGCCCGGCCAGCCGCCGCGCGGCCGTAAGCGCCGCGGGAATGTCGGTCACCGCGGCCTCCCATCCGCCCGGCGCGGCGCGGACCGAGCCCTTCGGCAAGCCGGATAGCGCGGCGGCCACCGCCGCGGCGATCGCGCTGAGCTCCGCACCGGGCAGCGCCTCGCCGCGAACAAGATCATCGTGGAGCACGCACAGGTGAACCGCGAGTTGGCGCGCCGGATCGTGCTGTTCGGGTGGAAACAGCGCCTCGACCGCGGCATCGCGCGCCGCGGTGACAATGTGCTGCGTGCCGTGCTTGCTGTGCCAGCGCGCCGCTTGCCGCGCGGTGTTGTCCCCGCCGCCGGCCTCGTCGAAAACGATGAGCTGCATGGCGCTGCTGGCGAGCTGCGCCGCATTGCTCAGCGCGCCGCCGATCGCCAGGTCACCGGCATGCGCGGTGGCGAGCGGATCGTGCGCCGAAGTCGCGCTGTCCGCCGCAATCCGCAAAGATGTGGCTTGGTCCATCAGTGCAGCAAAACGCCGGCTCCATTCGGCACCGGCTGGCGCAACCGATTGCGCTTCGAATTGCGCGGCCGGGCAGGGCAGCACCACATGGAGCGCCGTCCCCGCAGCCAGCAACGCCTCGGCAATCACGATGTCGGCGCCGGCGGCGAGCGCGCCCCAGGCAAACCCGACCGGATTGGCGGCAAGGTGCGCCGCAAGCTGGCTGCGCAACTGCGCTTCGGACTCTCCCCCTGCGGTAATCCCCATGTGCCCGGCAAAGTGCAGGCTGGCGGGCGGGGCGAACCTGTCGATCCACGCCGCATCGCTGCCCTGCGCCAAGGCAATCTCGCGCAACTGCGCAATCGTCGCGGCGCGATCGGCCCAGCCGTCAGGATCGGCGCGGGCGGCATCGGCCATTGCGGCCTCAGCACCCGAACTGTCGCCGAGCAGAAGCAACGCTTCGGCGCGGGTGGCGGCGAGGAAGTAGGGGGTGTCGAGTGCGATGGCGGGATTATCAAGCAGGGCGAGGACCTGGGCAGCGCCGTCCCGCGCGCCCGCCGCGTCCCCCGCCAGCAGCCCCAGGCTGGCGGCGTTGATGGCAAGGTAAGGGGCGGGGGCGAGCGCGTGGGCGGCGCTGTAAGCCTCCGCCGCTTCGCCGAACAGCTGGTGCTGCCCGGCGCCCGACGCCAGCCGCGCCCGCCCCTTGAGCAGCCGCCCTTTGACGGCAAGTGTGGCGGGATCATCCGAACGCGCGGCGAACCCCGCAGCGCGAAACATCGTCCAGGCCCGCCTCACAGCCCCGGCGCGAGCCAAGGCAGAGAGGACGGGAAGGGAAAGCAGCGTCATGCGATTGGATGTGGTCCCGAGAGCGGATAGTCCATCGTTTTGCCGGGCGGCGGGTTTTCAGTGATCGGATCAATCGCGATGACCACGTCGCGACCACCATTTTGTTTGAGGCTAACAAGCAAATCCAGCTTGTCGTCCTGCCCCTCTTCGCCGGACTTGGGGTCTTTCCCGGTTGCGTGGGCGTGGATTTCGATCGTCGAGCCATCAATCTTATTCACACCATAGTTACGACTATCGCCGCCAGTCACGCGAAGAGGATTGTCGATAAAATTCCAGTCCCACTTGTCGCAAAGCGTCAATGTGATAATTCGATCGAGTCGTGGCTCGACATAAAGCACGACTGTGTTCGGATCATCATGTTTCTTCTTGACCGACTTCTTTGGTCCATTGCCTTCATCTAGTGAAAATGTGAGAGCGTTCTTCAATTTATCCGCAGGTGAAGGCCCTACTGCCATGCACAACGTGGCGTTTACTTTATCGACACCAACCCTACTAGTCAGCAGATCTCCGCGTGGCATTGTCGGGTCGAGGCCATCGGTTCCGGTTAGCAAAACATAAGTCATAGCAAATCTCCCATTCGTTTCATTTGTTGGCAACAACAGACACTGACCGTCGGTTGGTAATGTCGATCTCCAGTTGCTCGACTTGGGTCTTCCAATCATGCCAGCGGAAGTTTTGCGGATCGCGCAGTGCGAGGGCGGCAGCGATCGTTTTGGCTCGCCGGGCGGTATCGCGAGCAGGCGCAATCATTCCCAATCGGGCTTGAGTCTTGCCGAGTCCGATCTCCGCAACCATAAGTGCCTCGCTCGCGCGAGCATCGCTGGGAAACCGGCTTTGCAAATCTTGAGCAAGTGCTGCCTGACGCAATCGCAGATCGAGCGCGTCCTCCTTCCGTCCACCAGCCAAGTTCGCATCCGCCAGCCAGGCAAGGCTGCTTGTCAGATCCAGCTGCGCCTGCATATCGCCCGGCGCTTTTGCGGCTTCGGCTTGCGCAATTCTTGCTGCCTCCCGGCAGTGGTCCAGCGCAGTCGCCGTGTCAGCAGGTTCTGACAGTGCCAGCGCGCAGAGGTTTGCTTCGGAGTAGCCGACCTCACGGCGCCAAGCGGCTTTGGCGGGTTGCAGCTGGGTCAGGCGTCCGGCCATGCGGCGATAGTCACGCCAGAAAATCGAGGCGTCTTGCTTTTTTCGCTGCAGAAAAGCGAGGTCGCCCAACCAGTATTGGCTTTGTGCGTGCAGGAACAACCGAGCAGTGTTGTCGGGTTCGCGTGCAGACAACTCGCTGGTGGTCCGGGCTGCTTCCGTGAGCTCGACGAGTGCTTTGGGATATTTGCCTCCCCGCAGGTCGTCTTCGCCCATGGCCTGAAGAAGCCGGGCGCGGCGTGTAAGGCTTTCGTCGGGTAATTCACGCAGATCGATGCCCGCATAATGCGCCATCGCCCGCTCGTTCACCGCATCCATCACGTCGAGCCGGCCCACGCCTTTCAGCTTATCGCGCAAATCGGTCAGCATGAACTCCACCATTCCTTCGGCTTCGGCGCGCTGGCGGTCGGCTTCAGCGCGGGCGCGCAGGGCGACCACCAGCAGTGCAGCTAGCACTAGGCTGAGCAGCAGCGCCCCCGCCGTGATCCACATCACGCGGCGCTGGCGGGCCTGCGCATCGCGCTGGACCACCCGGTCAAGCGGCTGCGCGGTAAGCCCGGCAACGATCTTGAGCAGGGCGAGCCGCTTGCCGTCGCGACCGTCGCGGAAATCGGCGGCGAGCGGCTCGAGCGCGGCGCCGTGGTGGTGGAGCAGCGCCTCGGGGAAGGCCTCGCCCGGCTCGCCCGCGATCAGCGCGGCGAAGATGGGGCGATCGGGATGCAGCTCGCGGAACAGGGCGATTTCCTGCGTCACC
This sequence comes from Novosphingobium sp., assembly GCA_031410955.1. GTDB lineage: Bacteria > Pseudomonadota > Alphaproteobacteria > Sphingomonadales > Sphingomonadaceae > Novosphingobium. The sequence goes on from JANOAD010000180.1 coordinate 10,726, forward strand.
CACTGGCTGCCCCGCGCGGCCGGGCTGGCGATCACGACCAGCGCCGCCGATCCGGCCAGCGCCTCGCGCACCTGGCCGGAAAGATCCGGCCCGGCGGCCAGTTCGGCACGGTCGATGAAAATCGGGGCCAGGCGGCCCTGGCCGGGTACGCGCCACGCCTCAAGCTTGCGATGCAGCCAGGCGGTAAAGCGCCCGTCGGCGTGACTGTAACTGATGAAAGCCCGGTAGCGCGCGGGCGAAGTGCCAACCCTTGCTTCGTCCATCATGCCCCCCAAGGCGAGAGCCCAAGGTGGTCCAGTCTGCGCCGCTTTGCAACAGCGCTTCCGCAGCATCAGAGTCGCGGCGTCCCGGTTCGGCGCAATCCCCCGACTGTGGCACAGACGCTACGGTTTCCAGAAGTTCTAACCAGTCGATTAAAACCGGTTGTAATGCGCGCCGGACGGTGGTCTATTCGTATGCGCAACCGCCCGGTAGAGGGTCGGGC